>NZ_QCZG01000017.1 GCF_003097615.1 Pueribacillus theae | reverse complement strand
AGGAATCTTAAAAATGAAGCCATAAGACTTCTAACCGCAGGAACTGCGGGGATAGCCTAATCAAAACCTTTCGGTTACGAAGGTGGTCTTAGGAATCTCCATCTTCAAATTTCGTAAGAAATAAGATGGAGTAGTTCAAGAAAAACTATAAAGACAAGGCTTTGAAAGTAACAAATGTTGTTGAGGACATTAGTGGCCAGAATTTTACCTTAAGGAAAACCCTATTCTCGGGACGTAAATCGTACTGTCGGGGTTATCAAGAGCATCGTTTCATGGAGCCGAAGATAAAGATGTAAAGGAGACTTTCAATGAAACATATAACGGTTTTTTGTGGTTCTAGAGTTGGTGCGTCAGAAGCATATAAAGATGGCGCGATTCTGCTTGGAAAAGAATTGGTGAAACGTGATATTACGCTCGTATACGGCGGTGGAAGTGTCGGACTGATGGGCGTTATCGCAAATACGGTTCTAAAAGAGGGAGGAAATGTCATCGGAGTGATTCCGAAATTTCTTGAGGAACGGGAAATCTCCCATCTAAGCTTAACGGAATTGTTGATCGTTGAGTCGATGCATGAACGTAAGGCGAAAATGGCGGATTTGGCAGATGGGTTTATTGCAATGCCCGGAGGACCGGGAACACTGGAAGAGTTTGTCGAAATTTTTACTTGGGCTCAGCTCGGTTTGCATCAAAAACCGTTGGGTCTCTTAAACATTGACAATTTCTATGATCCTTTTATTGCATTTTTTAACCATATGGCTGAACAGCAATTTTTGCTGGAAAAGCACCGTGGCATCATGCTTGTCGATTCAAGCCCGGCAAAATTAATCAATAAGTTTTACAATTATGAACCGCCAGCTGTGAAATCGTACCTTAAAGAAGATGGCCAAATCTAATTCAAAGTTCTTATGGTAAGATGTAATTGTGAAAGGGGAGAGGCATGGTGAGTAGGATTCTAGTTGTGGATGATGAACCTTCAATTGTCACATTATTAAAATTTAATTTGGAGCAGGCAGGTTTTTCTGTAATAACCGCTGAAGATGGACAGTTGGGCCTGCAGCTTGCCTTACATGAGAACCTTGATTTAATCGTATTAGACCTCATGCTTCCTAGTATAGATGGAATGGAAATATGTAAAACTTTGCGGCAGGAAAAGGTGAATATTCCAATTCTGATGCTAACCGCAAGGGACGATGAACTTGATAAAATTCTCGGCCTCGAACTGGGCGCTGATGATTATTTAACAAAACCGTTCAGTCCACGTGAAGTGGTTGCACGAGTGAAGGCTATACTGAGGCGGACGAAATCTGAGAAGGAAACAGAAAAAGAAAAATCACTAAACATTGGTGAATTGGAAATTTATCCAGATAAATATGAAGTTCTTTTTCGCGGTGAAAAGTTGGAACTGACTCCAAAGGAATTTGAATTGCTGCTCTATTTATCAACGCACCGAGGAAAAGTATTAAGCCGCGATCAATTATTAAACGGTGTATGGGATTTCCATTATGATGGTGATACGAGAATTGTGGACGTTCATGTCAGCCATCTAAGAGAAAAAATTGAAGATGATACAAAACGGCCAACATATATTAAAACAATTAGAGGGTTTGGATACAAAATGGAAGGACCTTAAATATGAAAAAGTTGTGGCTCAGAATCTCTCTTACATTTCTTCTTTTGCTAGTTTGCGTTTTGATTGCAATCGGCTTTTTTGTAGGAAATATTATGAAAAGCACTTTTCTTGATATGACGAGAAATCAGCTTACGGAAAATGCACAGCTTGTCATGAAGGTCTTTGATATTTCACATTTATATGATCAGCCTGATTTGCTTCAAGAAAAAATTCGCCAATTCGCCAATCCTATTAGGCAACGCGTCACAATCATTGATGAATCTGGAGAAGTTTTGGCGGATTCGGAGAACAATCCTGAAACGATGAAAAACCATGCCAATCGGCCAGAAGTAAAAGAAGTCATCCAAGAGGGAAAATCACAGGGGGAATCCATTCGCTACAGCGCAACACAAGGTTTTAATATGATGTATGTGACGACACCATTATATAACGGTAACGAGCGAATAGGTGTCGTTCGTACTGCCATTTCATTAGAAACAATCGATAAAGCAACGAAAAAACTTTGGGTTAGTTTATTTTCCATTCTTGGAGTCACGTTAGTTTTATCAGGATTAGTAAGCATGAGTCTGGCTAAAGGGATTACACGGCCCATTGAAGAAATTATGAAAGCGGCCCGCAGGTTATCAAAAAAAGATTACAGCAGCCGGGTAAAAGTAAGAACGAAAGGTGAAATCGGCCAGCTTTCAAGTGCGATTAATGTACTTGCGTCAAGTTTGCAGCGGCAAATGGAAGAAATACAAGAGAATCAGCAGCAGTTGACAAGCATCTTATCGAATATGGTCAGCGGTGTCATGCTTGTGAATTATTCAGGCAAGATTCAGCTGGTTAATCCAGCAATGGAGAAATTCCTTGAGCAACAGCAAGAAAATCTGGTCGGAAGATGTTATGAAGAAACCGGGGAAAATTTCGGATTAAGCGAACGGATTGAGCGCTGTATGAAAGAAGGCGAGCATCTCCATGAAGAACTGCATGTCTACCGCCCGAAAGAACGGATTCTTGATGCGCATCTTGCTCCGTATTTAGGGGAACAGAAAGAAATGAAAGGCGTCATTATCGTACTTCATGATATTACAGATATTCGCCGTTTGGAAAAAATGAGAAGTGAGTTTGTCGCCAACGTTTCACATGAACTGAAAACACCGATTACCTCTGTGAAAGGTTTTGCGGAAACGTTATTAGATGGAGCGATGTATGATGAAGAGCTATGCCGTTCATTCCTAAAAATTATTTATGATGAAAGTGACCGTCTTCATCGGCTCATTAGTGATATTCTCCATTTGTCGAAGATTGAACATCACCTTTTGCCTCTTCAGCTAGAGATGGTCAATGTGGCAAAACTTATTAATGAAACAGTAGAAACGCTGCAGGAAGAAATCACAAAAAAAGAAATTTCTATTTCGTTGCCTGAAGCGAAAAATGTATACGTCGAAGGTGAAAAAGATAGAGTAAGGCAAATCATACTGAATCTTGTTTCGAATGGCATCGTTTATACACCAAAGGGAGGAAAAATAGAAGTTAACCTTTTGGAAAAAGAAAAGGAAATCGATCTCATCGTCCGTGATACAGGGATAGGTATTCCCAAAAAAGACATTCCCCGCATATTCGAACGCTTCTACCGGGTGGATAAAGCAAGATCCCGGCATTCCGGCGGGACCGGATTGGGACTCGCGATTGTAAAACATTTAGTTGAATCCCATAAAGGACAAATTCAAGTAGATAGTGTGGAAGGAAAAGGAACAACGTTTACAATTACATTGCCGAAAAAACAAGATGATATGCATGAACAGTAACAACCGGTGGAATCACTCCACTGGTTTTTTATTTGTAAGTAAATCGGCTATTTCGCCGATTTTTTCCTGATCTCTGACTTCTGGCAAGAAAAACGTTTTAAAGTTTTTCTTGCCTTTACACAATCTTTACAATGCCTTCATACTGCCTTAAAAGTCTCGTATTATCGTTATCTATGAAGACCGATAGTGAAAACAAATATATTTCAGGGGGTACTTCATTATGAAGAAAAGTTTGTTGGCTATTTTTTCACTTCTTATCGTATTGGCATTAGCAGCATGCGGAAGTGAAAGCAGTCAGGCAGATAATAAGGATACAGAGAGCAAGGAAAAAGATTCAGGCATATCTGGTTCAATTACAGCGGTTGGATCAAGTGCGCTTCAACCTTTAGTTGAAGCGGCCGCACAACAGTTTATGGGAGAAAATGCCGGTACAACGATTAATGTACAAGGCGGAGGAAGCGGCACTGGTTTAAGTAAAATCAGCGAGGGCGCTGTTGATATCGGGAATTCAGACATTTTTGCTGAAGAAAAACAAGGAATTGATGCAAGTCAGCTAGTCGACCATAAAGTTGCAGTTGTCGGAATCGCGCCTGTCGTTCATCCGGAAGTTGGAGTTAAAGATGTGAGCAAGCAACAGCTCATTGATATTTTTAAAGGAAAAATTAAAAACTGGAAAGAACTCGGTGGAGCGGATCAAGAAATTGCCGTGATTAACCGTGCGGAAGGATCAGGCACAAGAGCCACGTTTGAACAATTAGCACTTGATGGGGCTACACCGGTAGCAACGCAAGAACAAGACTCTTCCGGCACTGTGCGTCAAATTGTAAGTGAAACACCCGGTGCGATTAGCTATCTCGCATTCTCGTATTTTGATGAGTCGATTCAACCTCTGTTCATTGACGGGAAGGAACCGAACCAAGCAAGTGTGGAAACGAATGATTGGGAAGTCTGGGCTTATCAACATATGTATACGAATGGGAAACCAGAAGGATTGACGAAGGCATTTCTCGATTACATGGTATCGGATGACGTGCAAAATAGTATTGTAACAGAACTAGGTTATTTGCCAATCACAGGTATGAAGGTAGAACGGGATGCGAAAGGAAACGTTACGCAAAAATAGGTTTCATTCAGGGCTTATGCCCTGAATTTTTCTAAATGAAAGGAGAAAGGCGATTGTCAGACAAAGAGTCAGCTAAGATTTGGGCTTCAAATACAAAGCGTTGGAAAGAACGTTGGGGAAGGACGATTACCTTCATAAGCGTCAGCTTGATGGCTGTAATTGGTATTTCCATTTTACTATTCGTTGCATCAAAAGGATTATCTACATTTTTCGTGAACAAAGCCAGTGTTGTCCAATTTTTGACCGGGCTTCATTGGGAACCTAGTAAGCTTGATGAGTTTGGCAAACCTTTCGTTGGGGCGTTGCCTCTTATCATTGGTTCCTTCACCGTGACGGTTTTGGCTGCGCTTGTGTCAGCACCGATAGCAATAGGTGTGGCAATATTCATGACAGAAATTTCGCCTCACATTGGAAAAAAATTTCTCCAGCCAATGGTTGAATTGCTTGTAGGCATCCCTTCTGTCGTATATGGGTTTATTGGTCTTAGTGTGGTTGTTCCTTTTTTGCGTGACCATGTTTCTGGAAGCGGATTTGGAATAGCCGCTGGTACCATTGTTCTTTCGATTATGATTTTGCCTACGATTACTAGTTTATCGGTTGATGCGATTCGTTCTGTCCCTTTACAGCTTCGTGAAGCTTCATTGGCGCTTGGAGGAACTCGCTGGCAGACGATTTCCCGCGTTTTGCTGACGACAGCTCTTCCCGGTCTTTTCACTGCAATCGTATTTGGAATGGCGCGTGCGTTTGGGGAAGCATTAGCCGTACAGATGGTCATTGGGAATTCAACGGTGATTCCGCAATCGCTCTTTGAGCCGGCTTCTACACTTACGAGCATTTTAACAATGGGAATGGGCTATACCGTCATGGGGCAAGTCGAAAATAATGCACTTTGGACCCTTGCCTTCGTGTTGCTCGGCATGTCTTTGTTTTTCATACTAATTATTAGGCGATTGGAACGCAGGAGGATTTACAGATGAATGCAAAATTGGCAGATCGCATCGCAACGATTGTTTTCTACATGATTGCTGTCATGATTGCAATCCTTTTGACTGGTCTTTTAGGATATTTACTCTATAATGGCCTTCCGAAGCTAAGTTGGGATTTTATCACGTCCTCACCGCAAGTTTTTAAAGAAGGCGGAGGAATTGGCCCACAATTATTTAATTCGTTTTACCTTTTGGTTCTTACGATGCTCATTAGCATTCCGCTTTCGTTGGGCGCGGGGATTTACATGGCTGAATATGCAAAAAAGAATCGATTCACAAACTTTCTTCGCACGATGATTGAAACACTTTCATCCTTGCCTTCGATCGTTGTTGGTTTGTTCGGCTTTTTGTTCTTTGTCATCTATATGGGCTGGGGATTTTCGATTCTTTCAGGCGCATTTGCTTTAACAATTTTTAACCTTCCGTTAATGGTGCGTGTTGTTGAGGATTCGTTGCGCAGTGTTCCCCAATCTCAAAAAGAAGCGGGATTGGCTTTGGGTGTGTCGCGTTGGGAGGTAGTGGCAACGATTATGCTGCCAGCCGCACTGCCGGGGATTATTACAGGAGTTATCCTTGCGGCAGGGCGAGTGTTCGGAGAAGCAGCGGCATTAATCTATACAGCAGGGATGAGTTCGCCAACCCTTGATTTTACAAACTGGAATCCCTTCAGTCCGTCTTCACCGTTAAATCCATTAAGGCCGGCGGAAACATTGGCTGTGCACATATGGAAAATTAATGGTGAGGGTTTAATGCCGGATGTGCGTGATGTATCGGATGGTGCGGCATTGTTACTTGTTTTAGTGATTTTAGTATTTAATCTTGGGGCCCGTTGGGTCGGGCATCTCATTTACAAACGGATGACATCATCTTAAAAGGAGGCTATTTATAAATATGGCTACGATTGAAAAAACAGAAACTTCGGTCCGTGATAGGTTGGGACAAAGTTCTATTCTTGAGGAAGCCGCGCTAGAAACGAAAAATTTAAATGTTTATTATGGAGACAGCCAAGCCATAAAAAATATTTCGCTTCCATTTTACAAAAATCGTGTAACGGCGCTAATCGGTCCTTCCGGTTGCGGAAAGTCTACCTATTTGCGCAGTTTAAATCGCATGAATGATACGATTGATGGTTGCAAAGTAAAAGGAGAAATTCTATACAAAGGCTATGATATTAATCATCCAAAAACGAATGTGTACGATGTTCGAAAAAATATTGGGATGGTTTTTCAGCGGGCAAATCCTTTTCCTAAATCTATTTTTGACAATGTGGCCTACGGTCCGAAGCTTCATGGGATTAAGAAGAAGGGGGAGCTTTTAGAAATTGTCGAAACGAGCTTGAAAAAAGCCGCATTGTGGGATGAAGTCAAAGACCGTTTGCATCACTCTGCCCTCGCATTGTCAGGCGGCCAGCAGCAGCGGTTATGCATCGCAAGGGCCTTGGCGCTTTCTCCGGATGTTTTGCTGTTAGATGAACCTACATCAGCGCTTGACCCGATTTCAACAAGAAAAATGGAGGAGTTGGTGGGTGAGTTAAAAGAAGATTATACGCTCATTATTGTTACTCATAATATGCAGCAAGCAGCCCGGATATCGGATTACACCGCTTTCTTTTATATGGGTGAGTTGATCGAATTTGGCGAAACGATTCAACTGTTCACAAGCCCGAAAGATAAGAAAACAAAAGATTATGTATCAGGTAATTTTGGATAGGATTGAACGAAAAAAGCATAAAAAGAAAGAACGGGCAAACCCGGCTTTCTCTTATGCTTATTCCTTTTAAAGATAAGTATAAATTGGCAATTCGCCAATTTATACCAATCACCTCTCACCCAAGAAAAACACGCCAGTGTTTTTCTTACTACATAGAAGCCCAATCTTCCATGGCCAATTCATGGTTGATAGCAACGCCAACTTCATATCCTTCGGCAGCTGAACCGATTAAGCCGGTAAACATGTTTTTGGCGTCGCCGATGACGTACAGCCCTTCAACATTTGTAAGCCCATGATCTCCTGTTTCGTAGCCGCCCCATTTATTCAAGGTGACACCTAAATTTTCCGGAATACAGAATGCTTGTTTTTCCCCGGTTTCCGCCAGAAATCCGCCTGTTCGATGGAAAGTTCGCCCATCAATTGTTACAATGGCTTCCAATTGGCCGTCTCGTGATTGAAGTTGTTTGATGGGAGTTTCTACGATAGGAATGCTGCGTCTTTTAAGCGCTTGCTTTAATTCGTTATTATTTTCTTCCGCTCCATTTGTAAAAACTATCATCTCTTTGCTTATGTTGTAAATTAACTTTGTGAAATCTTCCAGCTTTTCACCACTTCCGAACACAGCTAACGGCTCGTCTTTTCGTTCCCATCCATCGCAATAAGGGCAATGAAAAACAGAAGTTCCGTATACCTCGCGCAACCCTTGTATGTCCGGTAAATCATCGACGACACCGGTAGCAACAACCACTTTTTTGCTATAAAAAACAGCGCCTGTTTTTGTCGTAACGATAAATGTGTTGTTTTGTTTTTTTAAACCTACCACTTCGTCCTTTATCATCGTCGTGTTATCGTATTTCTCAAGATCAAGCATGCTCCTGTTTTTTAATTCTTTAGGATTGATTCCGTCTCTTGAAAGAAAGCCATGTGTTTCATTGACGACAGCATTGCGTGGATGATCAGCGTCAATGACAGTTACGTTCCGGCGGGAACGTCCTAAAACTAGGGCAGCGCTTAAACCACCAGGGCCACCCCCAATGATGACGACGTCAAGAAGTGTTTCATTCATAACTTTTCCTCACCTTCTAAGAGTTAAAGCAGAAAAAATAATCTCCATCGCTAGTTTTTATCATAAAGGCCTATTTTAATCCTTTTCCCTTTAAAGTTGTTCCCTAGTCTTGCTGAGCCACCCATGTTGGCACTTAATTATGAAGTCATATGAGCTAAGTTTCTTTGATCTTCTATAGAATTCGTATACTATAATCACAAAGGATCACTTTGTTCTGGAGGAGAGATGTTGATTGGACTTTTTAATGTTAGCCAAATCGATACGTCAAAAGAAAATATCACCCGTCGAAGTCGTACAAAATGCGTTACATACGATCAAAAAAGAAAACCCGATTTACAATGCTTTCATTACAATATGTGAAGAAGAAGCGTTAGCGGCGGCTTTGGTTGCGGAAGAAGAAATCACAAAAGGCAAAGTGAGAGGACCGCTTCACGGCATTCCTGTCGCAATAAAGGATCTCATTTATACGAAAGGCATCCGCACTACGATGGGGTCTAAGCTTTATGAAGATTTTGTTCCCGATTATGATGCGACTGTCGTCCAAAAGTTAAAAGAGGCTGGAGCGATTATCATTGGAAAAGCGAACACTCACGAATTTGCCTATGGCCCAATTGGGGATCGTTCCTACTTTGGCCCTTGCCGAAATCCGTATGATCCTGAAAAAATAACCGGGGGATCTAGCAGTGGTTCTGCTGCGGCTGTTGCTGCGAATATGGTTTGTGCTGCTTTAGGAACCGATACAGGCGGCTCTGTGCGAATTCCTTCTTCTGCTTGCGGTGTAGTTGGGATGAAGCCGACCTTCGGATTAATTAGCAAATATGGCATTTATCCCCTTGCTTATACACTTGATCATCCTGGTCCCATGACGAAAACGGTGAAAGAGAATGCCGTGCTGTTAACATTATTGGCTGGATATGATGAACGTGATCCTTATTCGATTCAAAGCCAAAAGGAGGACTATACCCGCCTGCTTGAGGAAAATATTGCTGGCAAAGTAATTGGGCTTCCTTCGTTTTATTTTCAAAATATCGAGAAAGAAGTAGCGGAAGCTGTGGACAGAGCAATCAATGTTTTTGAAGGCCTTGGAGTAGAGATTAGGGAGGTAGAGCTTCAAGGAATCGAAGGCGTTGTCACATCGCAGGCTGTTACGATCCAAGCGGAAGCTTATGCCGTGCATGAAAGAAATATCGAAGAACGCGGGCAAGATTATGATCCTGAAGTGTACGAAAGGTTGTTGGCAAGCAAGGAAGTAAGGGGCTATGAATACGTGATAGCCCAGCAAAAAAGGCAAAAACTAATCAATATGTATAATAACGTTTTCAATGAAGTCGATGTTTTGTTAACGCCGACGATTCCGATTTTGCCAACGGATATTAATCAAAGGGAGGTCAACATCGGCGGTTATCATGAACACGTTCGGCATGCATTGCTTCGGCTCACTTCCCCGACAGACTATACAGGAAATCCGGGACTGTCTGTTCCTTGTGGATTTTCAAAAAGCGGTCTACCGATAGGATTCCAGTTGATTGGAAAACATAGGGAGGAAGCGAAGCTTATCAATTTGGCTATGCTTATGAGCAATCTACCTAGAACCATTGAAAAAGATTATATATAAATGGCCCCCAATTGCTAGGTATATCTAACAATTGGGGGCCATTCATTGTTGATCCGTTTGCTATAAAGAAGAGTTGACTTCTAGAAGTTCTGCTTCTGTCCCTAAAAAACGCTGAAACGTTTTTAAAGAGGTTGAGACAGCATCTGGTTCAATGGAGCGTAATATAAAAATCAAATGGGATAATCGTTCTTCATCCGGCCATTCTTTTAAATGGTCAGGTGGATGAATAATATGCTGCACACCGTTCAAGACAATTGGTCCCTTCTCACCGACATCTAGCAAGCCTTTTACCCGTAATACGTTTTCGCCATTAGCATGCAGCAACATGCTTAACCATAGCCCAAAGGCCGTCCAGTTCAAAGGGTTGCTGAAGGTAAATGAAATGGATTGAATGTTGCTATTATTGTCAGAAACGATAGGTTTGTTTACATTTTTTATATGATCAAGATAATCAGTTGATGTGTTGCCTTCGATAATTTTCGGATTTGCGTTACCATGTATCACTTCAATAAATTCTGCAGAAGGATTAAATTCCTTCAATCTATTTTTTAATTCGTTTAATTGTCCAGCCTTCGCAATGTCGGTTTTTGTGAGCACAATCTTGTCTGCAACTGTTACTTGTTTAATCAGTTCTGGACTATTTTTTATTTGGAGTAGACCGTTTTCAGCATCTACTGTTGTAATGACACAATCAATATAGAAATGATGTTGAAGAATTGGGTTTGTAGCGATCGTGAATAGAATCGGTGCGGGATCAGCCAGCCCTGTCGTCTCGATGATGACACGATTCAATTTTTGCTTATGATCTTTCTCGTCCATATATAGGAGAGATTTCAGTTCTTGTTCAAGGTCTTCCCTTGAGTTGCAGCAAATACAGCCACCGCTTAATAAAATCGTTTTTTCATCGGCTTTTCGAAGCAAATGGTGATCGAGCCCCACTTTTCCAAATTCGTTCACGATTACGCCAGTACTTTCCGAAAGCTCAGGAGCTTTTAAAATGTTTTGCAATAGTGTTGTTTTGCCGCTTCCTAAGCATCCGGTAACAATTGTAATTGGTTTTTTATTTTCCCGGCTCATGTTCATTCATCCTTTAGCTAACCGTACTTAATTTTTCAAGCAATTGCGGATCGAGAGGATCGATGGGGCGTTTGAGCATGTTTTCAGCTGTTGCCCAAAGACTTCCCAAGTCATGTACAACTTTCGATGTACCTTTCCGATCTCTAAGAATATATTTGCTGCCTTGCCAATCTTCTAATTTAAGGCCATAGTGGTTAAATATTTGGTTGCATAAGTTCACACGTTCGATTCTTGTCCGTTGCCTGTCTCTTTGTTTCTCTCCAACGCGTACGGTATCTGAATCGTCAGAAGTTTGATCTGTCCAATGAACTTGCATAATAAACTCTCCACAAAGCACACACATACTAGTCCTCCTCGTATCATTAAAAAAAGTGACAACCGCTCCGTAAGAAGCGGCTGTTTTTTTTCTACTTTTCAAATGGGTTTCTTTTTGCAAAATCGTCTGCAATTTCATCAAAAGTTGCCCACTTTACACCTTCATGGGAGTTAATATGTTCAATGATGCGCTCATGCATTTTTAGCACTTGCGGCCTGCCGCTGACATCAGGATGAATCGTCATTGTAAATACTGCATAATCCATATTTTCGTATACCCAATCAAACTGGTCAATCCACATTTGTTCAATGTCGCGGGGGTTTACAAACCCATGGCTGTTTGGCGACCCTTTAATAAACATCATCGGAGGGAGATCGTCCAAATACCAGTTGGCTGGGATTTCAATCAAACTTGTTTTTTCTCCTCGAACGAGTGGCTTCATCCAATCTTTTGCTGTTTTTGAGTAGTCAATTTTTGTCCAGCTGTCGCCTACCCTTACATAATATGGTGTAAAGTCATCGTGCATTAAGCTATGATCATATTTAATTCCATGCTTATGAAGCAATTCGTTTGTTACGTTTGAGAATTCCCACCAAGGGGCAACATAACCTGTTGGTCGTTTGCCTGATAATTTTTCAAGTAGTTCTATTGATTTGAGAAGAACGTCTTCCTCTTGTTGAGGAGTCATCGCAATTGGATTCTCGTGAGAATAACCATGTGCACCGACTTCATGGCCGGCGTCAACAACCGCTTTCATTTGTTCAGGAAACGTTTCGATCGAATGTCCAGGAATAAACCAAGTTGTTTTTAAATTGTACTTTTCAAATAGTTTTAATAAACGAGGTGCACCAACCTCACCAGCAAATAAACCTCTTGAAATATCGTCCGGAGAATCTTCTCCACCGTAAGAACCTAACCAACCGGCAACAGCATCGACATCAACGCCGTAAGCTACAAAAATTTCTTTTTTAGCCATTGAACTCTCTCCTTTTTACTTTTTTCACCAAAATTATAAATGCAAGAAATATGCCAAATTCTAAAAGGCCGTCTTGTTATGACTTGGTTAAATTATTTTATCCAAAATGAATTGGTTTATCCCGGTGCAACCGTCCGTAAGACCCCTACTGATGGAAGTCTCGCTTTATAAGAAGATTTCTTAGCAGGGCATGCACAAATGCATAATATGTATGCAAATCGGAATAAGATTTAAATTGTATCAAATGTTTGCCCGTGTTAAAATTGTAAAAAATTCAGTGGGCTATTTCAAGTTTCTTGCTTGAAAATGGAGAGGATGATTCGATTGTCTCAAAAAAAGAAAACAAATAATTTAGATAATAAGTATATCGTACGAGAGCATAGCGAATCGTACGATAACCAATTGGACACCTATAAAGAATTAAGTATGGATTTAAAAGCCATTTTTGACTCTTCATATGATGTGATTTATGTAGCCGACAATAAAGGCAGAACGCTCAGAGTTAGCTCAGCGTGTAAACGTTTATGGGGCAAAGATGCAGATGAGCTTGTTGGCAAAAATGTTTCTGACTTAGAAAAAGAAGGAATATATAGCCCGTCAATTACAAGGCTAGTGCTTGAACGTAAGGAGAAGGTATCCACAATCCAAACAACAAAAACAGGGAAAAGGTTAATGGTGGTCGGCACACCAATTAAAGATAATGAAGGAAATGTGATTCGTGTTGTTAATGCCTCACGGGATATAACCGAGGTTAGTCAATTACAGGCTGAGTTAGCGGAATTGAGGAGACTCTCAGAAGGATACAAGCAAGAGTTAATGGCTTTACGGGAAAAGAAAAAAGCAGAACATCAAATCATTTACAAAAGTGAAGAAATGAAAAAAGCAATTGATCTTGCCCAACGCGTTGCATCTGTAGATTCAACCGTTTTAATTTTAGGAGAATCCGGAGTTGGAAAAGAAGTTGTCGCCAACTTTATTCATGAAATGAGCGCAAGAAAGGAAAAGCCTTTTATCAAGATTAATTGTGGGGCAATTCCAGAAAGCTTGCTCGAATCTGAGCTATTTGGATATGACAAGGGTGCTTTTACTGGTGCAAAGAAAGAAGGAAAGATGGGTCTATTTGAACTTGCTAATGAAGGTACGCTATTTTTAGACGAGATTGCCGAAATGCCTTTTTCTCTACAGGTTAAATTGTTAAGAGTTTTACAAGAAAATGAAATTATGCGCGTCGGAAGTACAAAAACGATTAAAGTCAATATTCGAATTATAGCCGCGACAAACCGTGATTTAAATAAAGAAATAAAAAATGGCCGTTTTCGCGAAGATTTATATTATCGTCTAAATGTCGTGCCAATTCATATCCGTCCACTAAGGGAAAGGCGCCAGGATATTTTGCCGCTGCTCATGCATTTCATCGAGTATTATAATCAAAAATATGATAAAACAAAGACATTGTCACCAAAGGCTTTAGATTCATTGCAACAATACGATTGGCCTGGAAATGTCAGAGAACTGCAAAACATTGTTGAACGACTGATTGTGATATCTGATGAAACTGAAATTTCCACGAGATATTTATCGGAAATGATTGATACACCTCAAACCAGTCATAAACAAAAGGTAGAGGTGCATGACATTTTGCCATTAAAAGAGTGCTTAGATTTAGCTGAAAAACAATTACTTTCATTAGCCAAAAAACGTTATCAATCAACAACATCAATCGCAAATGTATTGAAGGTAAACCAGTCTACGATTAGTCGAAAGCTTCAAAAAATGAATAAAGAAACGTCTTAATAGGTCTTCCCTTGTGGAAGGCTTTTTCTTTGTTCTACTGTAAGAAAGCATAACTTTCGTAGTTATTTAAGTCTTTGTCGGTTCACAGTATAAGGGCAACTAAGCCTTTGTCTGCGCCCTAAAGGCTTGCCAGTTGGCAAGTTTTCTTTAAAAAAAGAGATATGCAGATTTGCATAGGTGAATGCCCCATCAATTTTTCTTTTAATGGAAAGACCACACTTAAACCTAGTTTTAATTTTTGGCATGAATGTTGCAATGTACTGTTTCTGTTACCGGCATCAAGAAAGGAGGAGTATCGTTCATGGATCAAAGTTTTATTCGTGTCGCAGCAGTTCAAATGGATTGTTTACTCGGTAATAAGCAGAAAAACCTTGAAAGAGCTTATGCTCTCATTAAAAAAGCCGTTAGACAAGGGGCACAATTTATTGTCGTTCCTGAACTATTTAATACTGCCTATCGGGTAGAGGATGATGATGTAGAGTTAGCTGAAGCGATTCCTGGGACAACAACGGATTGGATGGTTGAAACGGCAAAGGAATTTAACATCGTTTTGGTAGGCTGCATTTTAGAACAAGGTGAAAGTCGGGGGATTGTATACGATACAAGTTTGTTAGTCACCCACGAAGGAATCAAAGGGAAATACAGGAAAACAAGCCTATGGGATCAAGAAAAAGTAAGATTTGCTATAGGTGATGATTTTCCAGTTGTAGATCTTGGGTGGGGAAAAGTCGGTATGCAAATCTGTTATGAAATCGGTTTCCCTGAGGGGGCAAGAATATTAGCTTTAAAAGGTGCAGATATTCTTGTTTATCCATCTGCCTTTGGGAAGGCGAGATTCTATGCATGGGACTTGGCGACGCGCTCAAGAGCACTTGAAAATGGTTGTTTTTTAATTGCCTCTAACCGTGTCGGAACAGAAAAAGGTGAAACAACGTTTGCAGGGCGCAGCCGAATTACAAACCCAAAAGGTGAGATTCTGTCGGAAGCAGGAGAAGATAATGAAGTTATTTTAGCTGATATTGATTTGAAGGAGGTGGCTAAGCAAAGGAGAGAAATTCCTTACCTTAGAGACTTAAATAAAAAATTGGTTTTTGGGCATTTTAACTAGGTAAAGTATTTGAACATCATCCAATTGACATTAATTTTTTTAAATCTTAAATAGGAGGACGAATTACGGTTATGAAACTTAAAAACAAGAAAGCATTGGTTACGGGATCAGCAAGTGGGATTGGAAGAGCAATTGCTTTAGCTTATGCAAAAGAAGGCGCAGATTTGGCGCTTAACTATTTTGACCGTAAAGAAGACGCGCAACAGTTAAAGGAGTTAATTGACAAAGAATACGGTGTGAAAACATTCTTAGTCGAAGCGAATATTAGCGATGAAAGTCAAGTTCAGAAGATGGTGGATAAAACGATTGAAGAACTTGGTTCGATTGATATTTTAGTAAACGCCGCAGGCATTCTTACGCAGGTTCCAATGGAAAAAATGGACATAAACGTTTGGGATCAAATGATTAACATCAATTTAAGAGGGACGTTTTTATGTACGAGGTTTGTTTTGCCGCACATGATCGAAAAAAGAAATGGGAGAATCATTAGTATTGCTTCCCAATTAGCTCAAATAGGCGGCGTGGAATTGACTCACTATTGTGCTGCCAAAGCAGGAATTATTGGTATGACTAAATCATTAGCAAGAGAAGTAGGCGAATTTGGAATTACTGTTAACTGTATTGCACCTGGTACGATCGAAACAGATTTAATCAAAGGATTAGATGAAAACTGGAAACAACAAAAACAGAAGGAGCTTGTTATATCGAGATTTGGCAAGCCGGAAGAAGTTGCTCCAAGTGCCGTATTCTTAGCTTCTGATCCAGATGGAAACCTTTACACTGGACAAACTTTAGGACCAAACATGGGGGACGTCATGCTATAAAATCTAATAAAAAATAGAAAAAGGAAGGATGAAGTACATGGAGTTATTTCCGGCCTCTTGGGCTTGGTGGATTATTATTGTTAGCGGATTATTAATGTTTGGAAGTTCTTGGTGGATTTATAAACGATCGAAAGTAAATGATGCCGAAACATTTATGGTTGCAAGCCGTGGGGTAAAATGGGGATTGATTGCCGCCTCTGTTGCTGCTACTGAATTGTGGGCAGGTTCGCTGTTGGCTTCAGCTGAAGGAGCTTACACATGGGGGGTATCCGGATTATGGATGTACTGGCTGCCCACGCCAATAAGCTTTACGATCTTTGCTTTTATTGCGGCTCGAGTTAGAAAATTGACGCCAAACGGAGTGACAATCGGTTCCTTTGCAAAGATGAGATTTGGAAAAGCAGGCCATATTATTTTTACGTTAATCGCTTTGTGGATTATGGCTCTCTTTACGATGCTCCAAATTATAGGAGGAGCTGCGTTTTTCAGCAGCATGTTTGACGTCAGCTATACAATGATTTCCATTGTTTTAGCGGCAATCTTTTTAGGCTTTTATTTAATTGCAGGCTTGTGGTCCTCTCTTGTAACGAGCTTTATTCAGTATTTTATAGTCGTTATCATTTTACTTGGTATTGTTCCAATTGTGTTTTTCCAACTCGGTGGGCCAGGGGAAATTTATGATATGGCGATGGCTAACTTAAGCAGCCAGCCGGAGAAACTAGACCTCTTTAGGATGGATGCAATTACAGGCTACTTTTTAGTACAATTCTTTTCGTTTGGTGCGATTGCCACACTTTCCAACTATGCTTGGCAAAGGGCTTTTGCAGTGGAGGAAGGCGGGGTAAAGAAAGCAATGATTTGGGGAGGCTGGAGCTGGGCGCCTCTTGCTATGGTCAGCTCTCTTGTTGGATTTGTAGGGTTAGCAATTGGGCTTAATTTAGAATTTGCTACAGATGTATTTCCAAGAGTGATTGCGGATGTCCTAACAACGCCGTTTACTGTTTTCTTAGCCATTGCCGTTCTTTTTGCGATATACTCAACAGGTTCTGCTTACTTAGGTGGTATGAGTTCACTAGTTACAAGTGATGTTTATGAGGAATATTTCAATAAAAAGGCAACGAAAGAACAATCATTAAAATTTATTCGAATTTCATCGATTGTCATAGCGATTCTCGTTACGATTGCTACAATCTTACTTCAGAAGGTATCTCTGCTTACAGCAACATTAACAGTAGGCGCATTTGTAGGAGCCCCATTTTTTCCTATCGTGTTGGGACTTTGGTGGAAAAAGACGAGTGCAGCAGCTGTTGTTATTGCGATTAGCACTTCAGTCATATTGGTTTCGATCTTTTTATTGACGAATATTATTCCGCAATGGATTGCATATTTAATTTGTATTTTAACTTCATTAGTGTTAACTGTTGTTATTTCACTGATTAAACCTGACAATTTTGATTTTTCCAAGCTTAAGAACGAAAATATTGCTTAAAAGGAGGAGGTAATGATGAGGGAACTTTTTATTTTCTTTAGTTACTTCGCATTTACTGCCTTAGCTTTTACTTGTGGTGTCATTACGTATCAAATTATACGGTACGGGATTGGAAAAACGAGCAGCGCAAACGAACCTGAGATTGAAGGCAATGCCGGGAATGTAAAAACCGAAGACAATAGAAATTAATTAAATTACAAAAAGATTACATTGTAAGAATATTTTTAGAAAGGGATCATTTATTATGACTAACGCAAAAGTATTATTTGAATCTGTAAAGTTAGGTAGCATAACATTGGGTAATCGAGTTGGCCTAGCTCCGATGACACGTGTCAGTGCTTCACCTGAAGGGTTGGCAACAGAACAGATGGTTTCTTATTATACAAAATTTGCCCGGGGCGGGTTTGGCCTCATTATTACAGAAGGTGTTTATCCTGATGATAAATATAGCCAAGGATATTTGAACCAGCCTGGTATCATGAATGATGAACAAGTGAAGGCTTGGAAAAAAGTAACGGATGCTGTCCATAAAGAAGACAGTAAAATCGTTATTCAGCTCATGCATGCTGGGGCTCTTTCGCAGGGGAATCGCTTTAAAGAGAGCACACTTGGTCCTTCTGCAGTTCAACCAAAGGGAGAGCAATTGGAAATGTACTTTGGTAAAGGCGCATTTCCAGTTCCAAAAGAAGCAACAAAAGAGGAAATCACGGAAGTAACTGAAGGCTTTGTTAATGCAGCAAAACGGGCGAAAGAAGCTGGCTTTGACGGGATTGAAATTCACGGCGCCAACGGATATATCCTAGATCAATTTCTAACCGATTATATGAATCAACGCACAGATGAATATGGCGGCTCAACTGAAAATCGCGTCCGTCTATTAGTCGAAGTGTGTAAAGCTGTCCGGGACGCGGTTGGCAAGAATTTTACAGTCGGCATACGCATTTCACAAGGAAAGGTAAATGACCATACTCATAAGTGGGCGAATAAAGAAAAAGATGCCGAAATTATTTTTGGCCAATTGGGACAAGCTGGGATCGATTTTATTCATGTTACTGAATACGAAGCATGGCAGCCTGCTTTCGGTGATGAAGGGGATAGCCTTGCCAAATTAGCTAAAAAATACGGCAAAGTCCCTGTTATTGCAAATGGATATCTTCATGATCCAAATAAAGCGAAAGAGATCGTTGAAAAGGGAGAGGCTGATGTCATAACACTCGGTCGTGGAGCCCTTGCAAATGGTGATTGGGTAAATAAAGTGAAAAACGGTGAAACATTGGAAGAATTTATTCCTGAAAAATTATTAAGCCCTAATGCAAAAATTAAAGATTTTGAAGTATAAAAACATACTAACATTAGTAGCACAGACCAAGGCCAAGGTCTGTGCTACTATTTTTATATAGTAGAAGTGAAGAAAGGTCGAACAGCCCCTGGGACCGATAAGAGAGTCCGTATTAAAAACCGACCAACTTCACACCCTTATATGAATCAGTTTAGTATGTTGGGTCCAAGAGATCGTGTATAAGAAAATGGAATCGATAAGGCACTGTGAAGGCTTCTATGATTGGCTATGAAGGAGAAAAGAAGATGAAACATGTTGTGGCATTTGATGTCAGTATGGGGAAAAGTACAATGGTGATTTACGACCGATATGGTCAATGCGAATTTGAAGGAGAAATTGAACATACATATCCAGCGTTCAAGACGTTAAATGAAACGCTCCAATCATTAACAGTTCAAGATGGCCAAGCACCCGAAATCGTATTTGAAGCAACTGGTATTTATTCTAAAGCGTTAGAACGGTTTTTCCAAAAAGAAGGCTATGCCTATTGTCGAATCAATCCATTAGAGGCCAACCTTCAAATGGCTTCGATGCGAAGACAAAAAACAGATAAAAGTGATGCACATGAGTTGGCAAAATCTCATTTCCGAGTGGACCGTGAAAAGACATATCAGGAAGATGATTATTATCATCAAATGCGGGCCTTAACCCGCTACTATGATGAATTAGATCATGAAATCACGCACCTCTTTAATCGAATGCATGCCATTTTACAACTTAGTTTTCCTGAACTAGAGCGACTATTCTGTACTCGCTCCGCCCTTTTCTTGAATATTGTTCAATTATATCCTCATCCAGATGAAGTATTAGCTTGTTCAAAAACGGTTATTCGAAATCGTTTAAAAGCGAACACAAGAAAAAATTTATCATTAGCACGCGCGGAAGAAAAAGGGATGGCCTTACTCGAAGCTGCAAAAGACTCTTATCCAGCGATTTCAAAGGATGATGTACGCTGTGAGCAAGTACGTGACTTTGCCAATCGGATCGCCAGTTTAAAGGAGAAAAAGGAACAACTTGTGCAACAAATGGTTGAGTTATCGGAAGAACGTACGGAGTATCAAATACTTATCTCGTTTCCTGGAATTGGAGAAACAACAGCCGTTCGTTTGATTGGAGAGATAGGAGATATTCGTCGATTTAAAAACCATAAGCAATTAAATGCATATGTTGGAATTGATATTATGCGCTATCAATCAGGCAACACATTTTACAAAGACAAAATCAATAAGCGAGGAAATAACAGGTTACGCAAGATATTATTTTATATGGTTCAAACGATGATTACCCTTCGTAAAAAGACACAAAATCACATCGTAGATTATTATGACAAATTAAAAACGCAACCTCAGAGAAAACCTCATAAAGTTGCGTCCATCGCTTGTGTGAATAAGTTCCTGAAAGTAGCATTTCATCTTATTACACACAACATCACCTACGATTACGAAACAGCATTCACCTGCTCGTAAAAGGTAGCTTTACTATACCACAATTGGCCTTGCGGAAAAAATGAAAATCGTAAGGTTTATTTGACATACTTAAATTTTGATTAGGGGGCTAGCCCTCCTAATCAAAATCAATTCATTCCTTCAAAAAACCCTTGACTAGAGGTAAGAGAGGGGCTGTCTAAAAAGTCCCTAAAATAAATCAGGTGGAGAGAAACGTTTTGTTTTTCTCCACCTGATTTTGTGTTTTTATGACAGCAGGTGAATGCCTGCCACAGATTATTTCTTGAATTACGTACCACATTACTAGTGCTTTTAGATGGGAATTATCGATTCAATGAATATATGAATCATCATGACACATTAAAACTATCACATAGAGCAACACACATAGACCAACAGCTCTCATCCAACAAACAACGTTAGAAGGATTACGTGAACTTGTTTGTGATTGGATTCGAGAACAGGAGCAACAAGAGAAGCAATTACATAAAGTGCTGAAAACAAGGTGGACCCTAGATAAAAGTCATATTGATAATCCGCAATTAGGAAATGACTCAGCGCGTGGGACCATCGCATCTGACTTCGAAAGGGCAGAGCGTGATATGCTTAAACAGGAGCATGTGAAGTTACCAGAGCAAGTCCAAGAAATGATCGATGCCATTGATAGTGAACAAGATCGACTCCAGGAAAAAATCGAGAGTGGAAGACTACAAAAACAATCAATAATGGATATGTTTGCGACATCGCTTCCACTTACTTTTCAGAGCACATATTTACGAGTTTATTTACAACAAACTAAGGGGTCGCTTTCAAAAACTTCATCGACTGGATCCATTGGATTTAAAGATTCTGTTCTTAGGTTATTTGGATTGGACAAAGAATAAAGGGGTTGTTTAGGACTCATGTTGAAAAGTATATTAGGAGACACGATAGGATCTATGTTTGGGTATACTTTTAGTACGGTCATTGTTGGTCTACTAATCAAGTTTTTTACCAAAGAGTCTTTTTGGCATAGACTTTCATGTAGGGCCAAGATTTGCTGCGTATGCCAGTGCATATGACATTGACGAATCTAAGATCGAAAGGTATGAATAGTAAGAGTTTAGGGAATGGGTGTTCGTATAGAGAGTATTGATGCTATTTTTTCATTGTCATGAAAAAATAGTTTGAAGGAGGAATCTTAGATGGGTGAAGCAAATCGAACACAAGTCAGTAAAGACAGTATGATTGTTTACCCAGGGAAAGGGAGAATGTTGTTACTTTCTATCCTATCTCTAGCATTTGTTGCTGCATCAATATGGGCAGCATTAAATCGGGAATCTATTTTAGAAGAAGCACAAGGCATCACATCAGTAACCGCTCCAATTTTACCTGTAGTGGTCGCGGTAAGTATCCCGTTCTTTAGCCTTTGTACGGTGTATTTATTGTATCGTTTTGTAAAACCAAAGCCATCGCTGCGTATTGATAAAGATGGGATTGATGAAAATGCTTCTTTTGTTGGTGTAGGCCAGATCCATTGGGATGAAATTGAACGGATTGTGATGTATTCGATGATGGGCCAAAAAATGATTGGCATCATTCCAAAAGATTTTGAGCCCTTCCTAGAGCGACAAAGTGGTGTGAAGCGTGCCCTTTTAAGTATGAACAAGAAAAAAGAGATTCCGATCAGTATCCCGCAAAATGCAAGTGATGTTCCGTTAGAGGCCGTGTTGGAATTTGTTGAGCAGTTTATTGATCAAGAAAAAATCGGGTAGGCACATTCATTTGTGTAATGTGGTCCCTTTATTGGGTGAGCGGGTAGATATCTTTCCTCTCCCATCTCCATTTTTGAAATGACTTTTTGTTTTTTTATGACATATCGATATTGAGGTGTGGCTGTGAGAAACGTTGATTTTTTTTCTGATAAAAGTGAGAAGAAGGAAAAATATCGATCAAGTTTAGGCCTTTATCTCTTAGGTGGATTGTTTGTTTATCTTTATAGCATTCCAAATATCTTTTTTGTGTACTTTAATGATATATGGCGTTTGTTTGCGGTTTTACTCTGTTTAAGTTATTTTGTGATGAGCGCAGTTGCTTCATATATTGTTGTATACAGCCGCCCAAATTATGAGCCACTCGAGACAAACCTGTTTTTTTTCACGGTTTGTTCATGGTCAATGGTTGCGATTAATTTATATGGAATACAGGCATTAGTGGATCAGCCATTTTATCAAGAACTTTATATCAATCTTCTATGGACCCAATTGTTATTAATTTTATTCTCATGGATCAAGTGGATCCCAGTTCGTACACGAGAAAGGATAGCCCGTATAGTAACCATTATCCTTGGCGCATTTATTATCTTTCATATGTTGGGGATTTTTGCTTCCACCCAAGGCAAGGGGATTTATGCATTTTTGTTTGGGAAAGAAGTAGCGGTAGCCCTCATATGGCCAGGCCTTGCCCTATTTTTCTCTGGATTTTGGACACGTGTGATCATGGGCGGGTGCATAGACTTAGATATTACGCCAGAAGAGCGGGCCCGAAGGAGGGCAGAAGAGAAAGCACGCGAAGAGGCGAAGATGAGAAAACCTTCAGAAGAAATGCTGTCAAGTGGACGTTACTTGGAGTATGGCGAGTTGGATTATTACATTTCAGAGGGAATATGCAGTTACCGGGAAAAAGGATCAAAGACATTTGAAGATGTAGAGTTTTTATATGTAGAGAACGGTGTCCGATATTTTAATCGCTTGGATTGGAGTCCACCAAAAGAAATGATTTTGTACAAAGAGAACGGGCAATGGTATTGTCAAACAACTGGGCAAGAACCTGAACGAGTGTTGTTGCCAGAGCATCTAGAAGAGGAAAAGCAAGAATTTGAAATCGATAAACGTGAATATTTGGAACAAGCGATTGAATACAGACGTATGGTCCCATACTTTGTAGAGATTCCAAGTGATATTGATGCATCTAAGATTGACAGGTATGAATAAAGCCGATTTCGCAATACTTCAAACCCGGATCTGCCGTACATCATCTGTTTAGTATAATAAGATACCGGATCAAAAAATTGATCCGGCTTTTTTAAAAAAAAGTATAAATTTGCTCTACCACTAATTTAGATCAATCTGGTTTTGACCTCTGAACAAGGACGTGCAGCGTCTATATTTAACCATTGTTCCAGCGTCGTCTAGAAATCTACATCGCCCACAATTCTGGAATCGTAACAAACTCATATCCCTTTTTTCTTAAATAGGGGATGACCTCATCTAACGCTTCTGCTGTTCCTGATAAATCTTGTGTCCAATGCCCGGCGCTATGCATGAGAATGATGGCCCCTGGATGTATGTCATTTAAAATGTTTTGTTTAATCTCTTTTGAAGAGAGGCTTTTCCAATCTTCTGTGTCAATCGACCAGCCTACACCACGGTAGCCCATTTTGCTCAATTCATCAACTAAATCATCGTCTAGCGCTCCGTACGGGGCACGGAATAGCTGGGTTTTGAAATTAGTTATAGATTGAATGGCCTCTTCGTTTTTTTTGACTTCCCATTTCATATTTTTTACACTTGTTTTCGTCAGTTCTGGATGCCAATACGTATGGTTTCCAATCACATGGCCTTCATTTTGGATTCTTTTCGCGACGTCCGGGTATTTTTCGACACGGGTCCCAAGTAAGAAGAACGTTCCTTTCACATGGTGTTTGTTTAAAACATCAAGAATTTGTGGAGTAAAGCGTCTGTCAGGCCCATCGTCAAAGGTTAGCGCAATCACTTTTTGATTT
The DNA here is from genome assembly GCF_003097615.1 of Pueribacillus theae. Classification (NCBI taxonomy): domain Bacteria; kingdom Bacillati; phylum Bacillota; class Bacilli; order Caryophanales; family Bacillaceae; genus Pueribacillus; species Pueribacillus theae. The sequence goes on along the minus strand of NZ_QCZG01000017.1, from coordinate 50,077 downwards.
GTATTTGCTTTGTAAATCATTTTATCTGGATGTTTTGATTGCAATGGGTATGCTGTGGATGCATCTATTGATGGGAGTGCACTAAAATAGCATAAAATGAAAACAAGGGAAGCCACAATTTTTTTCAAAATTACTCACCTTCTTTCTTGTGTCATATGTTAGTTTGTGTAGTATAATCCAATGTATACGACTAGAAAAGGAGCCCGAACCAAACTTTTTGTAAAAAAGTTCTACAATTTATTGGCAAATGTGAACCTGTTTTTGTTATAATTGATCTATATGTTTTGCAATACACGTAGAAGTGAGGTAATTTTTAATGAGTAAATTCGTTAAATCAGGTGACACAGCACCAGTTGCTGGCACTTATGTAGAGGTAGGACACGGCGGCGGCAAGGTAAAGGGCGGCCAGCGTGTTGAGGTGGGACAAGGCGAAACATTGCCTGAGCTCAAGCCTTATACAGTAACAATTAACCATAGCGGCGAAGAAAAAGAGAAGGAACGCCAACATATGTGGCTGTTGGAAAAGAAAAATTAATCATGAACTAGAAAAGGTACTATGAGTTCTTTGAATTCTTAGTACCTTTTTGTTGTCGGGGGGGAAACAGTTTGACAATTTATCTTGCGTATTTTTTTGTTTTTCTATTTGCGGCAACGCCATTTTTTGAGGTGGCTGGAATTATTCCAATCGGTGTAGCAGCGGGCTTGAATGCTTTTCCTGTAACAGTTCTTGCTTTCGTCGGAAATATGCTTACCGTTTTGCTTGTCATCCTCTTAATGGATAAAATTAAGATTTGGCTTGAAAAAAGGCAGGAAAAAAAGAAAGGAAAATCAAAAAAGCGGGAAGAAAGAGCTGCCCGCATTTGGAAACGTTTTGGGTTGCCTGGGCTTGCGCTTATTTCGCCCATTTTGATTGGAAGCCACTTAGGTTCGGTGCTTGCGATGGGTTTCGGCGGAACAAAGAAGCAAATTACAACGTGGATGATGATCAGTATTTTTGCTTGGTCTGTTGTAATGGGGATTGTCTCATTTTATGGAATTGATTTTCTTTTTAGCCAAACCGGAAGCGAAGGCTTGCTCATCGATTTTTTGAAAAATAAAGAATAACACATTGTCTGGCAGGACTGTACTTTAGTGAAGAGAGTCTCACTGAAGTTCAGTTCTGTTTTTTAATTTTTTATAGAACCAATAACTTAAAAAGGAAAATTTAGTTTACAAATAGGTGGATGATGTATATAATGAGATAGAAAAGTTTCCCTAATGCAACTTTATGGCTTGGCAACAAAACATTTTCCTCCGGTTAATTTGTGTGTGAATTGTTCCTCAAAAAAGTAGACATTCATTCAAATATATAGCGGGAAATAAAGGGGAAAAATACTCGCTTGATTATAGATGGAATATAAATTTTTAATGGGAGAGGATTGGCTTTATGAGAAGTTTTTTGAAACTACTGACAGTGTCATTTCTAGCAGTCATTGTATTAGCCGCATGTTCTGATGGAAGTAAAAAAACAACCTCGGCAGAGAATGAAGACGATCAAAAGAGTGGAGGCAAAATCAAGATTGTAACGACAATAGCCCAGATTGCAGAACCGATATCTATTATTGGCGGTGAACATGTAGAAGTACAAAGCTTAATGGGGCCAGGCGTTGATCCGCACTTATACAAAGCAACGCAAGGAGATATAAAAAAGTTAGAAAGCAGTGATATCGTTTTATATAGCGGTTTGAATTTGGAAGGTAATATGACCGAAGCTTTTGATAAAATCAGCAAGAAAAAGCCGGTATTAGCCATTTCGGAATCGATTCCTAAAGACAAACTTCTGAATGATGAAGAAGGTGCTGTCGATCCGCACGTATGGTTTGATATTGAACTTTGGAAAATATCTCTTCAAGCTGCGACAGAAGAGTTAAAAAAGTTCTCACCCGAACATGCAGAAGAATTTGAGGCGAATAAAGAAAAATACTTTAACGAACTTGATGAACTTTTAAAAGAATCGAAGTCAAAACTTACGGAAATTCCGAAAGAAAAACGGGTGCTTGTAACAGCACATGATGCATTCGGTTATTTTGGCCGTGCGTACGAAGTTGAAGTCGTGGGGCTGCAAGGACTAAGTACAGAAGATGAAATTGGAATCTCGGACATTGATGATACAATTGATATTTTGATGAAGTATAAGATTCCTGCTGTCTTTGTAGAGAGCAGCATTAATCAAAGTTCAATCAAGGCGGTCATTGAAGGAGCGGAGAAAAAAGGGCTTGACGTAAAATTGGGGGGAGAATTATTTTCAGACGCAATGGGAGACGCAGGAACTGAAGAAGGTACATATATTGGAATGTACCGCCACAATGTAGAAACCATTTTTGCCGCTTTAAATAGAGAGGGGGAATAAGATGTCAATTTTAAAGGTGGAAAATCTTTCTGCATCGTATCGTAAGAACAAAGTTCTTTATGACGTTAATTTCGAGATTCAACCTGGCACTTTGACTGGTATTGTTGGGCCAAATGGCGCCGGAAAATCTACTTTACTGAAAGTTATGCTTGAATTGCATCCGAAGTTATCCGGGTCAGTTTCATTTTTTGGCTCCACCCTTTCAAAGGAGAAAACGAGAGTCGGTTATGTCCCACAAAGGGGAACTGTAGACTGGGATTTTCCTACAAATGCCCTTGATGTCGTTTTGATGGGGCTTTATGGAAAAATAGGCTGGTTCAAGCTGCCATCACGCCAAGACAAAGAACGTGCCCTCGAGTCACTGTCGAAAATGGGGATGGCGGATTACGCCCATCGACAAATTAGCCAGCTATCCGGCGGGCAACAGCAACGTGTATTTTTAGCACGTGCCCTTGTGCAAGATGCAGATTTATATTTTATGGATGAACCTCTTGTTGGTGTGGATGCAGCAACAGAAACAGCGATCATGACGACATTAAAACAATTAAAGAAGATGGGGAAAACTGTCATGGTTGTGCATCATGATTTGCTAACTGTAGAAGATTATTTTGATCATGTCATGTTGCTTAATCGAACAATTATTAAGCATGGAAAGACAGATGAGGTATTCACAAAAGAGAATGTACAGCTTGCCTACGGCGGGGCGCTCCGTTGGATGAAGGAGGCGTAACCATATTATGTTAGACACATTTTTGTCTCCTAATGCACAGTGGGTTCTATTTAGCACACTAATATTGGGAGTGGCATCCGGTATGATTGGCACCCTTGCTTATTGGAAGCGACAGAGTTTGATGAGTGACGCCCTTTCTCATGCGGCTTTACCAGGAGTCGTCATAGCTTTCGCTTTGTTGGGGACCAAAAATTTACCATTTATGGTATTAGGTGCTGCAGTTAGTTCGTTTATTGGAGCCTGGTTTATTCAATTGATTCGGTCTTCCAGCCGAATAAAGGAAGATACAGCAATGGGGATCATATTATCTGTGTTTTTTGGATTCGGTATTATGCTGCTGACAATGGTGAGCCGCACAGGAGGAGGAAATCAAGCAGGATTAGATAATTTTATCTTCGGCCAGGCAGCTTCTATGGTGCGTACAGATGTTTACACGATGCTGTCTGTTGCATTGGTTATCATTTTGATTGTCGTTGTGGTTTTTAAGGAATGGAAGTTGTTCCTATTTGATGCTAATTTTGCAAAGGGACTTGGGCTCTCCAGCCGTCTTATGAATGGTGTTTACTTGGCAATGCTTGTCTTGGTTATCGTTATCGGGATTCAAGCGGTTGGCGTTATTCTCATGGCAGCTTTGCTGATTATCCCAGCAGTCAGTGCGCACTATTGGACCAATTCTTTCAAGATGATGATGATATTGTCAGCAGTCATTGGAGGAGCTTCAGGTATGTTTGGTACACTCATTAGTACAATGGGGAAAGGTTGGCCTACTGGGCCATTTATTGTAATCGCATCCTCTTCTATATTTATCATTTCATTTTTACTAGGCGCTCAAAAAGGGTTATTGATTCGAGCCCTTCAATTGCGTAATCAAAGAAGACATCACACTCACGCTCGTTCCTCGCAAATGTCATATATTGTGAAGGAGGAGAAATAAAATGAGCTATGAAGGGTGGATTTTGCTAACTGCTTCGCTAGTTGGGCTCTCTTGTGGATTAATTGGTGTTTTTCTCATTTTACGGCGTATGGCAATGATGGCTGATGCGATCAGCCATACGGTGTTACTGGGAATCGTTACTGCATACTTAATTACGCATGAACTAAGTGGCGTCTACATGTTGATTGGCGCCATTGTTGCGGGGTTATTGACAGCAGTACTTGTCCAATGGCTTCATACGCTAGGGGTTCAACAAGACGCCTCAATTGGCGTTGTCTTTACAACACTTTTTGCCATTGGAGTTATCTTGATTGCGACGAAGGCAGGCAATGTGCATCTTGATGTCCAACATGCGTTAATGGGGGAAATTACCTTTGTCCCTTGGAATACGATAGATCTTCCATTGATAGGTGAAATCCCTCAAGCGACATTTATTTTATTGTTTGTTTTGGCAGTTGTATTGATTGCGATCCTTGCTTTTTATAAAGAGTGGAAAATCACCACTTTCGATGCTGCGCTTGCAGCCAGTCTCGGAATCCCGGTCGTATTCTTGCATTATGTATTTATGACACTCGTTTCGGTTACGACAGTTGCGTCATTTGATGCTGTTGGCGCAATCATGGTAGTGGCGATGCTCATTACCCCTGCGGCGTCGGCATATTTATGGACTGACCGTTTATCAATTATGTTAATTCTTAGTGCCGGTATAGGTGTTGTTTCAGCCATTAGCGGTTATTATATCGCTACTTGGCTTGATACTTCCATTTCTGGGTCAATGGCATTTGCAACGGGAGTCATGTTCCTTATCAGTTTTATTGGTTCACCAAAGCACGGCATTGTCTCTCGTTTCATACGTCCGTATACAATAGCTTCCACACAAGATTGACCATAGAAGGAGAATTCAACATTTGTTATTAAGTTAAAAAAATAATATAGATTGACAGTGCTGGGGAAAATTAAGCGTGTTCCCCGGCACTTTTCTTTTGAAAAAATTCGCCGAAACAAACGAATTTTAAGGAGCAGTCTTTTGAGTACACAAACCAACTGTGAATTAAAATTCTTTTATTCCATATATAGATTCACAAAGATAGAAAGCTTAATTAGGAAATAATTCAAAAGGCTTATAGGATAATTTTAAAAAAATAGCTTATAGAGATGCCTTTTCATCCAAATTAGTGTTAATCTTATGGTGATAAGCAATTTGTTAGAAATGTAATTTGATCAAGTTGTCTGAATACGAATAGAAGGAAAGAGGCAGCTTTAAAAGTTATTGTTCTGAAAGAGAGGGGTTTTTATTTGAAGTCGGGGGATAACAGGGGGAAAGTTATAAATATGCGCTTTCCTCAAAATACACGAAAATTCATTTCAATTGGCAGGACGATTGGAATTTTAATCATTCTTCTCCTATTGATCAGTATTGTCGCCAATTGGTGGGCAAATTATGTATGGCAGGAAGAAGTTGGTTTTAGCAGCGTATTTGTCACCATGTTTTTGACAAAAATAGGACTGGGGATAGCTGGCTTCCTGTTGTTTTTTATAAGCGCGATGGTTCTATTTTTTAATATTCGTGCCACTTTTATAAAAGAACTTCCAACAGAAAACAGATCATTCATCATCGCAAATCGTAAACTATTTGCATGGTTGAATATCGGCGTTTCTTTTTTGATTGGGTTGTTTGGTTCTTTGCTTGTCAGGGGGATCGGCTGGGAACGGACACTCGGCTATCTTAACCAAGAAGCATTCGGAGTAACGGATCCGTATTTTGGCCGGGATATCTCCTTTTTTGTTTATACGCTGCCAATGTGGAATTTCATCATTGGTGTATTGCTCGTTATGCTAGGAGCCATCTTAGTCATTAAACTTAGCTTCTATTCCATTTATGAATTGATTAAGCATTCACAACGTGCCCAGCGTCATTTTCTAAGCAGTGTTTTATTGTTTGGCATTGTCGTTGCACTCAAATACTTGCTTGCCCCTTATGAAAGGGCATTGTCTAACAGCGTTAATTTGTTCCAAGATTCTGTCGTCGTTGGCGTAAGTTTCACTGATAAATATGTAAATATTCCTTTTGACTATATAATGGCGGGCGTCACATTACTGGCAACTGTACTGTTTGTTCTTGCTATTTTGCGCCGGAAAGTTTCTTTTGTTAAATTAGCGGTTCCGCTTTTTGTCGGCGCATTCATTTTAGGTAATGCTGCATCGCTTGTCGTCCAAAGTTTTATCGTTTCGCCCAATGAACTTGCGAAGGAAGAACCGTTTCTTGCCAATAACATTGATTTGACACGCAAGGCGTATGAGCTAGACAAAATTAAAACAGAAGATATGGAGATTAATGACTCGTTAACGCAGGAAATGTTAGAACGAAATGAAGATACGATAAAAAATATTCGGATTAACGATACAAGGCCTTTAAAAGAAGTATATAACCAACTCCAAACGTTCCGCCCGTATTATGATTTTGTGGATATTGATATTGATCGCTATAAAATAGACGGCCAATATCAACAGGTGTTTATTTCGACGAGGGAACTGACCCAGAAAAACTTGCCTGATCGGGCACAAACGTGGGTGAACCGAAACCTTAGGTATACACATGGATACGGCGCGGCCATCAGCAATGTAAATGCCATTACCTCTGAAGGGCAGCCCGAATATATTGTAAAAGATTTGCCGCCCAAAGGATCAATTGAAATCACCCGCCCACAAATTTATTTTGGGGAAAATGACTATAATTCAGTCATCGTAAATTCCAAAGTAAATGAATTTGATTTTCCAGATAATGAAGACTCAGCCTCAAACCGGTATGAGGCTGACAGCGGGATTCAGTTGAATGGATTAAATCGATTATTATTTGCTTGGAATGAAAAAGCATACCGCTATATTATTTCCAAACAAGTAACGAGTGAAAGCAGACTGTTGCAGACACGCAATATTTACGACCGCGTCCATCGAATTGCGCCGTTTTTGGAGATCGAACCAGATGCCTATCCTGTCGTAAGGGATGACGGGACAATGGTTTGGATGATGGATGCCTTTACCAAGTCCGATCGGTACCCGTATTCGGATCATAATGGCCATTCGTTTAATTACATTCGAAATCCAATAAAAATTACGGTCGACGCGTATACAGGGGAAGTGGTCTTTTATTTAATTGATCCAGAAGAACCTATTGCTAAAACTTATAACAAGATGTTCCCTGATTTATTTACAACTGAAGTGCCGAAGGACATTCAAGAACATTTCCGCTACCCGGTAAAACTATTCGAAACGCAATCCGATCTTTACCGTGCATACCATATGACGAATCTCGAATTGTTTTATAACCGGGAAGACTACTGGCAGTTTCCAACAGAAAAATATTATGGGGAAGACATTTCGATGGAGCCGTATTATGTTACGATGAAAATGGATGATGCTGATCAGGAAGAATTCATTTTAATGACCCCTTTTACCCCAAATAAGAAGCAAAACATGTCAGCTTGGATGGGTGTTAGAAACGACGGGGAACACTACGGAGAAATGTTTGTATATACATTTTCGAAACAGCGGAACATTTACGGCCCGCAGCAAATTGAGAACCGGATAAACCAAAATGATACAATCTCTCAAGAATTAAACCTTTGGTCCCAAGGCGGTTCTAAAGTGATCCGAGGAAATTTGCTTGTCATTCCGATTGAAGATACGCTAATGTACGTTGAGCCGATGTACATCGAATCGAATAATGAGACGGCATTGCCTGAAGTGAAGCGGATTATCGTTTCCTATCAAGATTATATTGTGATGGAGCCGACGCTTGATAAAGCGCTGGAGCGTCTGATGGGATTAATTGGAGATAACGTGCCGCCGAACGAAGCCGAGGAGCAGCCGGATGAAGAAGCGCCAACACCGCCACAATCATTGACGCCAGACGGTTTGTTAAATGAAATTCAAGCTGCTTTTGAGGATTACCGGAAGGCGAATCAAGCAGGTAACTACGCTGAAGCAGGCCAAGCGCTTCAAAAAATGGAAGAACTGCTTGAACAATGGCGAGCGAAGCGTGATTCAAAAGGAAAGGAATCAAACGGGGATTGAAAACAGCAAAGGCGAGAAAAAGACGATGATCCAGCTTAAAGCTGAATGCATCGTCTTTTTTAAAAGAAGAATAGAAATTTGCCACTTTCGCAAATGTACCCAATCTGGTCTCTGGCCTCTGACTTCCTAAGAAAGAACGCGTCAGCTTTTCTTATATGTTACGCATTGTTGCGGCCGCGTCCCATTGCCTTCAAAATCAGGCTGACGATTAAGACAAGTACAATTCCGCCGATTAATGCAGGGATGATATAGAATCCGCCAATTTCAGGCCCCCATTGCCCCAGCAAGGCTGATCCTATCCAAGCACCAATAAATCCAGCAATAATATTACCGATAATGCCACCAGGTATGTCACGCCCAAGAATAAGGCCAGCTAACCAACCGATAATGCCACCTACAATTAACGACCATATAAAACTAATCATTTGAAAAAACCTCCTTTAAATTTTGAGAAAAATAAGTATAAATTTCTTTGCCGCAAGTACATTTTGCCCACTTGCCAATTTAAACCAATCTAGCCTCTCATCTGTAAGAAAGCGAAGGCGTTTTTCTTTATTAATATTTACCCGAAAGCATTGAATTTAAACTAGAAAAAACTTGTAAGTAGTGCTAGGGACGATACTTTCTTTCAGATGAAGAAAGATCTTTGGAATCATGTTTGTCTTTTTCCTCACGCATTTCTTCTTTCAAATCTTCAAGTGGAATAGAGTCAACGTTTTGCTCTTCTTCATGAAGATCATAAATGCTGGTGCCTTCTGATTTCATTTGGTCGGGGTTGTCCCATTCCCTTCTTTGCTTTATCTCCCTTTCTTTCTCGTTCAAGCATCCCACCTCCTATCGGTTTGTATTTATTGGTTCCCTTTTATGCCGAAAGTTAAACAGAAGATGAAGAGTCAATCCGAGTTTATTTTTGTTACAATGAAAGGAAAAGGGCGCAGGAAGAGGGATAAAGTTGAGGAAAATTGGAGATAAAAAGGTTTTCGGTTTTGTTGTTGACGACGAGACACGTTGCAAGCACTATTCCAGTAGAAAAGATATCGTCGCAATTAAATTCAATTGCTGTAAAAAGTATTACCCTTGCTACAAATGCCATGAGGAATCAGAAAACCATCCGATTTCTGTATGGAAAAAATCAGAGTATGATGAACGGGCAATTTTATGCGGTGCCTGCAAAAAAGAGCTGACAATCAATGAATACGTATATGCCGAACGCTGTATATATTGTCATTCAACATTTAATGCTGGCTGCCAGACACATTATCATCTTTATTTTGAATGAAAATAAATAAAAGAGAGCGCTTCTCGCGCTCCCTTAATGAATCATGTTTCAAATGGGTTAAGCCTCTATTTGAACATTGTTCTCTTTAATCAAAAGTCGTTGTTTTTTCGCCTTTCTAAAATGAAGCAATTCATAAACAACTGGGATAACGACTAATGTTAGCAACGTTGATACAGACAATCCTCCAATTACGACAACAGCTAATCCTTTTGAAACAAGGCTGCCCATTTCTTCTTTCCCCATTAAAAGTGGAATCATCGCAAAAATGGTTGCTAAGGCGGTCATCATAATTGGACGCAACCTCGTTGCCCCAGCTTCCAACAATGCTTCACGAATCGGCATTGTTTCTTCGTTCTGTCTCACTCGATCCAGCAGTACAATCGCATTTGTTACGACAATTCCAATTAACATGAGAGCACCAATCATTGCTCCAATATCGATTGGCGTTTGGGAAATCAGCAGACCAAGTATTGCTCCAATAACTGCTAAAGGCAACGTAAATAAGATGGCTAACGGTGCGCGCAATGTCTTGAATGTAAGGACCATAATTAAATAAACAAGGCCAATCGAAACAGCCATGAGCTGGAACAGTTCAGTAAACTGATCTGCCTGGTCATCTGCTGCTCCGCCTGTATTCAAAGTAATGCCTTCCGGCAGTTTAATATCATTCGTTTTTAGGTTCATCTCTTGTGCAATTGCTGATAAATTCTCTGGATCAACTTCTACGTTAACTCGGACGTATTCCTTGCCGTCTTTCCGCAATATACTTGTCGGTTTATTTTCTTTTTCAATTTTAGCAATTGATGAAAGAGATACCATCTTTTCATTTACAGCGACAGGAATGCCTTTTAGATCTTTTTCTGATGTTGGATGGATGGAGCTATCAAGTAATACCGTCGTATCTTTATCATCGAGTTTGATTGTTCCGATTGGAAATGGGTTCAGCAGCATTTGTACTTGTCTTGCCACTTCTTCTGTATTTGCTTTTTTCTCATCAATGACGATGTCATAAACCGTCTTTAATTCGTTTTGGTTGCTCGTTACCTTTTCAACGCCTTTTATATCTTTCACTTTAGCAATGACGAGATCGGATGCTTGAATTAATTGCTTCGTATCATTTCCAACAACATCTAAGGAGATTGTTGAACTGCTCATATTCATCAAGGAAACGGCCATCATATCCAAATCTGCATCTGCATAATCTTTTGTCTGCTTTTCAATTTTCTCCATAAACTTCTTCGTATTCGCTCCGTCTTTCATGACGATATGAAATTGGGCTGTATTTTGTGAGGTCACTTGGCTAAATTGTGCATCCTCAGGATTGGATCCGAGGAAAAGGATAACCTCATCAACATCTGCTTCTTCTCTTAAAAATGTTTCCAAGTCAATTGTCTCATCTTTTACCTTTGAAAAAGGGATTTCATCCGAATATGTCATTGTAACAGATACGTCGTTGTCAGCTGCATCTGCACTGCCTTTTGGCATGACAAAATACATTCCAATCGCTCCAACAAAAATAACGAGCGACAGAATAATGGGAACCCACTTATGGCTAAGGCACCAGTCCAAAATGCGGATATAGCGCTGTGGTTTTTTGTATGTTGGCAATTTTCCTTTTTTCAGCAGCCTTGAACTCATGAGCGGAACGACGATTAATGCGACGAGAAGAGAAGATAAAAGCGCATAAGTAATCGTCAAGGCGAATGGCAACAGCAGTTCTTGCAATGATTTTACAAGCCCCATCGGCAAAAACACAGCAACCGTCGTTAAAGTCGAAGACGTAATGGCAGCGGCGACTTCCTTTGTTGCATCTATGATAACATTCTTGGAAAAGTCGCCGTTTTGCGCTTTGCGGAAAATGTTTTCGATAACAACAATGCTGTCGTCAACTAAACGACCAACCGCCACAGCCACAGCGCCAATTGTTAAAATATTTAGCGTAACCCCTGACAGTGAGAGCAATAACAACGTAAGCCCAAGCGATAATGGAATACTAATGACAGTAATGAATGTCATTCGGATATGGCGTAAGAATAGTAAAATAATGATCGTTGCAAATAGCGCTCCTAAAAGAACGGCTTCCATCATGCTGTCAACAGAGTTGACGATAAAGTCTGAGAATGACACAAGCATGGATGTTTCGATGTTTGGTTTAAACTGTTCATCAACTTGTTTAATCGTTTCGTTTACTTTTTTTCCAATGGCAACCGCATTAGCATTTTGTTCCTTCATAAGAAGCAGAGCGACTGCTTCTTCACCATTCACATGAGTTAAAAATTTTGAGTTGGAATTTGATACTTCAACATTTGCGATATCTTTTAACTTAACTTCAGGAGCAACCTGCAGTTCTTCCAGGGCTTTTACCCCTTCAAGTTGGCCAATTACTCGAATATTTGAAGTCTTTTCATCAATTGTTTCTTCTCCAGCCGCTACGGCCAGGTTTTTACCTTGAAGAATCCCCATTAATGCAGGAACCGGAATTTGGTATTTTTTCATTTTTTCTTTATCAAGTTTTACATTAATGAGTGTTTGTTGGTTACCGTAAACCGAAACATTCGCTACCCCTGAAATCCCTTGGAACTTAGGAACAATCTCATTTTCAATCTTTTCCATTGCTTCTCTCGTAATGCCATTAGGAAAAGAAACCCCGATTTGCCATAACGGGATCATATCTAAATTTAGTTGTGAAACGATTGGCTTTGAGTATCCCTCTGGCAATTGTAGTGCATTCACGGCCTCTTGAACTTGAATTTTGGCTTCTTTAATATCTACTGAAGAATCAAGGAAAATATCAACAGTAGCGTGGCCGTCAGCAGAAGATGAAAAGACATTCTTCTTTCCTTTTACTGACCCCACGGCTTTTTCGATTGGCTTCGTTACTTGCTCAGAAATGGTGTCAGCGTCTGTGCCTTCACCAATTACAATAACGGTAACCATAGGATTATTAGCTGCCGGCATAAATTCTTTCGGAAGAGTGAAATAACTCAACGATCCTAAACCTAGCGATAGCACAATTAATAAAACAACTGCGGCCCTATTATGTAGTGCCCACTTCGTCAACCTTATCAATCCATCATCCCCTATATTCTTTTTTGAGTGTCATAGTGACATAATACACAGGTACAGAGTTATTGTCAAAATAATTTTTCCTATCTCTAGCTTATTTGGAATTGGTTACCAAATAAACGAACTAATGAATGAAGCTGTATCCGTCTTAAGACGGATAATAAGGAATGGGTGAAGGTAAGTAAAATTTAGACAGAAAAAAATTCCGATTTTTCGGAAAATAAATGTACACTGCCAGTTTTAATGGGATAATATAAAGTGAATGAATAAAAGATGATTTGAGGTTAGTAAGTTATGAAAAAGTCATCGAACATGGATGCTTGGAAGTGGCCAATTATTCTCTCTTTTATACGTCTGGAGCAATCATTTATGCAGTTCCTTTCTTTTTTTGGGGACTTGGGGCAGGTATCATTTACCATAAGCAAAGAAGATTGATGCCGCTCATTGTAGCTCATTATTTTACAAATTTGATTTTTGGCATTTTTCCATTGCTCTTTCTTTTTGTTTTTAATTAGAAGGCTATTTTAAATAACTCTGTTGATATTGATTAAAGTCTTGTTATACAAGGTTCATCAAGGTTAATAAGGTTGTCGTTTCGAAGTAAGGCTGTAAACGAAAACCTAATTGATATTCCATTCAAAATTGAAGGAAGGAACGTATGATGATTTTCTCACAAGCATGAAGCAGGTTCACAAATTAAGAAAACACTTTGGGGATATGCCCATTACTGTCCTTTCCGCTGGACAAAAAGGTTTAAATACAGAAGAATCTTATCGCATGTGGATCGCACTTCATGAAGATTTGCTTGAATTATCAACGAACTGTACACATGTTATTTTAGAAAATAGCGGACACAACATTGAGACAGAAGCCCCTGGGGCAGTTGTCGATGCTATAGAGAAAATGATTCATGCGGTGAAGTGATACTGAAACAAAAGCCATATACTTCTCAACTTGTTGAATAATACTGCTTTTATAGGAAATCCATAGGAAGAGAGGTATTTATTTAATATTATGTATTCTTAATTGTTCAGGTCTAAGTAAATATAAGTTATAATAAGGGTAGATTTAAGTGGAGGTGTTTGGCATGTCTATTTCAGATAAAATCATCAAGGAACTTGACATGTTAGATGAAGAAGAACGACAAAAGGTACTCGATAAGATTAAAGATAAGTATATGTCTAAAGACGTGATTTTACTTGGTGGAAATTATTCTTGGTGGGATAATGAGAAGGATGACATCTACAATGATAAGTAAGGTGAAGCAGGGCGATGTTTGGTTGGCAGATGTTGTTTTTAAGGGAACTCGTCAAACCAAACAACGCCCTGTTATTATTGTAGGCAATGAATTAGCATTAGACGTTGATGTAATTATTGCTCCTGTGACTAGCCAGCAGCCAAGGAATAAATTTGATGTTGTATTAGAATATTGGGAAGAGGCAGGACTGTTAAAGCCGTCTACAGCACGTACATCAAAAATTATCTCTATACATGGGTCTGAACTGAAACGCCATTTAGGCGTACTGCATAATCATGATCTTGAAAGAGTATTACATATGTGTAGAAATTTATTTTAGTAGTGTAAGTCTAATTTTGTTTTTGAATTTTACAAACACATAGGCGCTTTCCTGAAAGAAGGATCGGCGCTAGGAGTTTAATTAAGAAAACCCAGCTAATCTTCTTATCTGAAGGTAGCTGGGTTTTAAAGTTGTCTGTCCCAAAAACATGTGTCAAAATTTCGAGCAAAGTGAAAAAAATTGATTGTCATTTAACAATAAATATGTATAATAAATAAGGGTAAAAATAAACTTTAAGTTAAGTAATAGTAAACAATATTTACCATTAGTTTGCTTTACCTAAACTTATGCGAGGCTAATTACGATGGATATTGGGAAAAAAATTAAACGATTAAGGCTAAAAAAAGGGTTAACGCAAGAAGAGTTGGGGGAACGGACTGATCTAAGCAAAGGGTATATTTCCCAGCTTGAACGCGATTTAAGTTCACCATCCATTGATACGCTGTTCAGCATCCTTGAAGTTCTCGGCTGCCCCCCGAAAGAATTTTTTGATGATGGCGAGCGGGAACAAAAGGTCGTGTATGGAGAGGACGATCGAACAAGTTTTGTTGATGAAGAGAAAGGCTATCATATCGAATGGCTCGTTCCGGAATCGAATGAAAATGAGATGGAGCCCATTTTGCTTACTTTTCAGCAATACGGGGAGTTTAAAAGGTTTGAACCGTCTTTGTCTGAAACGTTTGCGTATGTACTAAAAGGGCGCATCGCTGTCCATCTTGGCAAACATCATTATTTTGCAAAAGCAGGGGAGTCCATTTATTTTCATGCATCTGATGATCATCAAATTGTGAACGGCAATGACGGTGTCTCACAGCTCCTGCTCGTTGCAACGGATTCATATTTATAAGGAGGACATGCGCCATGTCGGAAAAGACAATCATTCGTTTTGACAACGTGACAAAACATTATGGCGACGATGAGCCTGTTTTGAAAAATGTCAGCTTTGAAATTGAAAAAGGAAAATTTTATACACTGCTTGGACCGTCAGGATGCGGAAAAACAACCATTCTTCGCTTGATTGCCGGATTTATTGCACCGACTGAAGGAACGATTTATTTCAATGGGAAAGAAATCAATCATGTACCTGCAAATGAGCGGCAAGTAAACACTGTTTTTCAAGATTATGCCCTTTTTCCGCACTTAAATGTTTACGAAAATATTGCATTTGGCCTTCGAATTAAAAAAGTAAAGACAGACGAAATGAATCGCCGGATAGAGGAAGCTTTGAAATTCGTCAATCTTAAAGGATATGAACAGCGCGAGATTTCGGAAATGTCAGGGGGACAGCGGCAACGCGTGGCAATTGCTCGCGCAATCGTTAACGATCCTGAAGTTATTTTGCTTGATGAGCCTCTTTCAGCCCTTGACTTAAAATTGCGGACTGAAATGCAATATGAGCTTCGAGAATTGCAGCAGCGCCTTGGAAAAACCTTTATTTTTGTTACGCATGATCAAGAAGAGGCACTTGCCATGTCAGATGAAATTTTCGTGATGAACGAAGGAATCATTCAGCAATCTGGCACGCCAATCGATATTTATGATGAGCCGATTAACCGTTTTGTCGCTGATTTTATTGGCGAGTCAAATATTGTTTCAGGTACGATGATCAAAGACTACCTTGTTGAATTTGCTGGCAAAACATTTGAATGTGTTGACGGGGGATTTCACCTAAATGAGAAAGTCGATGTTGTCATCCGGCCCGAGGATTTGGAACTCACGACGGTGGATAAAGGGAAATTGACTGTTACGGTTGATACACAATTGTTCCGCGGTGTGCACTACGAATTGTCGACCTATGACAAAGATGGGAATGAATGGCTTGTCCATTCAACGAAAAAGGCGCAAGTCGGCGAACAAGTTGGGCTTGATTTCGGTCCTGAAGAGATCCATATTATGCGGCTAAACGAGACCGAAGAAGAGTTTGACGCCAGATTGGAAGCCTATGGGGTATGGAACAATGAACAATAAACCGATTCGTTTTCTTTATTCCGTTCCGTATTTCATCTGGATTTTGCTTTTTGTCATTGCTCCCATTGCTCTTGTCGTTTATTATTCTTTCTTTGACATTTCGGGAGATTTCACGTTCGTCAATTATAAAAATTTTTTCTCGCCTGTTTATTTAAAGCTGGCAGTGAGTTCATTTTGGTATGCATTTCTGATTACGTTGTTTTCATTGCTTGTCGCCTATCCCACTGCCTATTTTTTGACAAAAACAAAGAATAAGCAGCTCTGGCTATTGTTAATTATCATCCCATCTTGGATCAATCTATTATTAAAAACGTACGCTTTCATTGGGATTTTTGGGCTGTATGGGCCGATCAATGCGTTGTTTGGGTTGTTTGGAATAAGTGAAAAACAAATATTGTTTACCGATTTTAGCTTTATTTTTGTTTCCGTCTATATTTTTATTCCGTTCATGATTTTGCCTATTTTTAATTCGCTCGATAAATTGAATCCTGTATTGCTCGATGCATCGCGCGATCTCGGTGCAAATTCGTGGACAACATTCCGTAGAGTCATATGGCCAATGACGATGAATGGAGTAAAATCAGGTGTGCAAGTCGTTTTTATCCCGGCTCTGTCTTTGTTTATGATTACCCGCCTTATCGCAGGAAACAAAGTCATCACGCTCGGAACGGCAATCGAACAGCATTTTCTCGTAACCCAGAATTGGGGCATGGGCTCGACACTGGCTGTTTTCTTGACATTGGCTATGTTTCTCATTATGGCAATCACAAGGAACGAGAAGGGAGCGGTACACAATGGAAAAATTAAATAAGTTTCCTAAGCTCTACTTGGTTCTTGTGTTTATTGTGCTGTATGCCCCGATCTTTTATTTGATTTACTACTCATTTAACTCAGGCAGCGGGATGTCAAATTTCGAATCATTCACGCTTGAGCATTATGCAGCTGTGTTCGAAGATAAGCGTTTAATCATCATTTTAACCAACACTGTTGTTATTGCGTTGTTATCAGCCCTTATCTCAACAATGATCGGCATTTTTGGGGCGCTTGCCATCTATTTCATGCGCAATAAGCAGATGCGAAAGGCAGTCTTGTCATTAAACAACGTTTTAATCGTCAGTCCAGATGTCATTATTGGAGCATCGTTTCTTATCTTTTTTACGATGATTGGCGTGAAGCTCGGCTTTGCATCCGTGCTTGTAGCACATATTGCCTTTAGCATCCCGATTGTTGTCATTATGCTGTTGCCTAAGCTTCACGAAATGAGCCCGACATTAATCGATGCGGCACTCGATTTGGGAGCGACGAAGCGGGATGTTCTTACTCGGGTGATTATTCCGTTTATTAAACCAGGCATCTTTGCGGGGTTCTTTCTTGCGTTGACATATTCACTTGATGACTTTGCTGTGACATTTTTTGTTACCGGCAATGGATTCTCTACTTTATCCGTCGAAATATATTCAATGGCGCGTACGGGCATCACGTTAACGATTAATGCTTTATCAGGCCTTATCTTCCTCGTAACAGTTCTGCTCGTTGTTGGCTATTACTTTATAAGCAGCAAAGCGAAAACTCCTCTTTCGGGGGTGAAAAAATGAAAGGCATTTTACGCGTGGGCCTTGCCATTCTAGCTGTTTCAGTTATTTTGCTAATCATTAACGCACAGTTAAACAAAGGGCACATCGGATCAGGAAAAGGCTCGATTACTGTTTACAACTGGGGAGAATACATTGATCCGGATTTGCTCAAACAATTTGAAAAGGAAACCGGCATTAAAGTTATCTATGAAACATTTGACTCGAACGAAGCGATGATGGCAAAAATCGAGCAAGGCGGAACATCTTATGATATATCCGTTCCATCAGAATATATGGTTGAAATAATGGGGGAGAAAGATCTGCTATTGCCGATTGACTACAGCAAGATTCCAAACATTAAAAATATCGCCCCTTATTTCCTCAATTTGCCTTTTGATCCGGAAAATAAATATTCTATTCCTTACTTTTGGGGAACGCTTGGGGTTGCTTTTAATCCGAAATTGCTTGACGGGCAAACGTTCGAAAGCTGGGACAATTTATGGGATCCATCCCTTAACCAACAAATTATTCTTGTTGACAGCGCACGGGAAGCGATCGGTATGGGATTGAATTCACTTGGCTATTCATTAAATTCAACCGATTTGGATCAATTGCACGAAGCGGCAAAAAAGTTGGAAAAACTTAGCCCGAACGTGAAGGCAATCGTTGGAGATGAAGTGACGCAACTTATGGTGAATAACGAAGCGGCGGTAGCGCTTACGTGGTCGGGCCAAGCGGCTGATATGATGGATGAAAATGAAGACATTGATTACATTGTGCCGAAGGAAGGCTCGAACCTATGGTTTGACAACATGGTCATCCCACGTACCGCTACAAATATTGAAGGCGCCCATGAGTTTATCAATTTCATGCTTGACGCTGAAATCGCAGCCCAAAACGCCGATTACGTCGGATATTCAACACCAAATGTTGCGGCAATGGATTTGATGGATCCGGAAGTAACAGGGGACGAAAGATTTTATCCAGACGAAGAAACGCGTGAACATCTTGAAGTGTATAAAAATCTTGGACTTGAGATGCTCGGGCATTACAATGACTTATTTCTTGAGTTTAAAATGAAAAAATAATTTTTAGTGGGGTTTGTCTAAAAGTCCCTAAAGCAAATGAGGTAGAGATAAACAGTTCGTTTTTCTCTACCTCATTTTGTGAATTTTAATCCCGGACTCCTGCCCTTATAAGCGATAATAATTTCGCAGCAAATAAGCGATCCATTCGCAATCTGGATGATTGCGCAGGTTTTCTATTAGGCCTTTTACAATGGCAGGAGCCAAATTTGGGTCGTGTAAGTTTCGTTTGAGAAGAATGAGTGATTCCTTTTCGATCGATTCTTCGATTTCCTCCGTTTTTTGTTCAATCATTTCAATGATGTCCTCTTTCGTTATTTCTTCAAGACCACTTTTATATTTCATCAATTGAAATTGTTGTTCTGTAATAAATGGAATGGTAATATTTTTTGCTAATAAATTGGTTTTTTCCACAAGTGATTTTGAGAGTAAGTCAATATCCAATTTGATGTTATTGCTGAATAATAGTAATTCCCCATACATATTCAAAAAGCTTTTAATGCAATAGAGCAAGTCAAACTTAGATTTTTTAACGTTTTTCCCATACAAACGTTCAATCATCGTTAAAATGCACTTCTCTAATAACTGGTCATAGTAACGTATTTTGCTAATAAGCTCTTCATTAAAAGTTTGTGTCTCTTTAATGAAAATTTTGGCGAAATCAGCGTGCTGATGAAAATTATTATAGGATGCCCGGTAAAATTCATATAAAAGTTGATTTTTGTTTGTGTTTTTGACTATATGGTCAAAGTTGGCAATTGCTTTCATCATGAAACGATCGATTAATGCTAAAATTAGTTCATCTTTCGATTTAAAAGATAGATAGAAGGCGCCTTTAGAAATCCCGCAATGTTCAGTGATCTGTTGAACAGAAGTTGCCCTAAAGCCTTGGTTTGCAAAAAGTTCCAATGCCTTTTCCATAATCAACTGTTTTTTTACCATTGTAATTCTTCTCCCTTATGAACTTTTAATTGACAGCTGACCATTCAGTCATTATTATAAGATAATGGGTTTTAAAAATCAATTTAAGGGCTGGTGTAAAGGTGAAGGGCTTAGTTAACTTTGTAATAAAAAATAAGTTAGCCGTTTGGTTACTTACCATTATTATTGTTTTTTCCGGTTTGTATTCAGGAACGCGCATGAAGACGGAGATGATTCCAGATATTTCAGTACCATACTTAATGGTGACAGATGTTTATCCTGGTGCAACTCCTGAACAGGTTATGGAAGATGTCTCTATTCCTATAGAGAAAGCGATAGAAAATTTAAAAAATGTGAAGGCTGTTTATTCCAATTCTTATTCTAATGTTGCTAGTATTCAAGTGGAATATGAGTATGGGATCGATATGGGTGAAGCGAATCGAGAGCTGAAATCAGCATTAGATTCTGTATCTTTACCGGAAGGAACAGAAGAGCCGGATGTTTCGGCAATTAGCATGGATATGATGCCAGTTGTGGCTCTTAGCGTAAGTAGCACAACCGAGGATGTTGTAGAATTAACGTCAACAGTCCAAGATATTTTACTGCCAAAAATTGAAAAGCTCGATGGTGTTGCTTCAGCAACGATTACAGGGCAACACATTGAGGAAGTAGATCTTGTCTATGATAAAGAAAAGATGGCAGCACTGGACTTAACAGAAGAATCCGTGAAAGAAATCATTCAAGCTAGTAATTTAGCGGTTTCATTAGGGCTTTATGAGTTTGAAGAAGGGGAACAAGCTGTTGCAGTTGATGGCAAATTTATGACATTGGATGAGCTGGAAAACATGTTGATTCCTGTCACACCTTCAGAAACGAATCCATCCCCTTTTGTAAAGCTAAAAGATATCGCCAAAGTTGAACTGGTTGGCAAAGTTGAATCTGTTTCCCGCACAAATGGAAAAGATGCCATTGCCATTCAAGTTGTGAAAGGGCAAGAAGCAAATACGGTAGAAGTTGTCAACCGTGTGAAGAAGCTAATTAAAGAAGAGCAGAAAAAAATTGATGGCCTTGTCATTGATGTGTCCCTTGACCAAGGGGAGCCGATCGAAGATTCCGTCACGACAATGATTGAGAAAGCATTGTTCGGTGGTTTGATCGCTATTTTAATCATTCTGCTTTTCTTGCGTGATTTCAAATCTACGATGATATCCATCATATCCATCCCTGTTTCCATCTTAATGGCTCTGTTGCTATTACATTGGATGGATATCACACTAAATATTATGACTTTAGGGGCAATTACGGTAGCTATTGGACGAGTCATTGACGACTCAATTGTCGTTGTTGAGAACATTTATCGACGTCTCCATCTGGAAGGCGAAAAATTATCCGGACGTGCGCTCATTCGTGAAGCAACGATCGAGATGTTTCGGCCAATCTGTTCATCTACCATTGTAACAGTAGCGGTTTTTGCGCCACTCATTTTTGTCGGTGGGTTAGTAGGAGAGTTATTTCTTCCATTCGCATTAACGATGACTTTTGCCTTGGGCGCATCATTACTTGTTGCCATTACGATTGTTCCGGCACTCTCACACTTTTTATTTAGAAAAAAATTGTATGGTGAAAAAGGAAAAAGCAGGCATAAAGGGGTCGGGAAACTAGCAAATTGGTATAAAGGCGGTCTTAACTGGACATTAAACCATAAGATAATAACCTCGCTATTCACGATTGCTTTACTCGTCGGAAGTTTGATGTTAACTCCATTAATCGGTTTTAGTTTTTTAGGCAGTGAAGAAGAAAAAGTAATGTATTTAACTTATACTCCTGCTACAGGTGAGCTAGATGAAGATACTTTAGAAAATGTGGAAGAAGTCGAACAGGAGTTATTAAAACGGGATGATATTGATATTCTTCAAGTTTCGATAACGGATAGTGGTGATCCTACTGCCTTAATGATGGGTGGTGGCACAAATGGGGCACTTATGTATGTCATTTTTGATCCAGATATGAAGAATTTCCCTGAAGTGCGTAAGGAAATTGAAGATTATGTTCTTACTATCGACCAATCAGGCGAATGGAAGAGCCAAGATTTTTCTTCGATGTCCTTTTCATCGAATGAAATTAGTTACACTTTCTATAGTGAAGATTTAGATAAATTAAATGAAGCGGTTAAAAAAGTTGAAGATGTTATGAAGGAAAATGGCCAACTAGAGGATGTTTCCTCCAATATGGAAGATGCTTATGTTGAATATACATTTAACGTCAAACAAGATGAGTTATTAAAATATGGCTTAACAGCAGGTCAAATTGTAGGAATGTTAAAGCCGCAAACAACAAAAGAAGTGTTGACAACAATAGAAAAGGACGGCGACTCAATAGATGTCATTGTTCAACAAAAGCAAACCGAACAGCCAAAATCGATTGATGACATGTTAAAGACGGAAGTACCAACAGCATTAAATACAACAATGCCGCTTTCTGAGCTGGTAACTGTTGAGAAAGGTACGACGCTTAATACGTTAGCGCGCAGTAAAGGCGAATATTATGCAACGGTTTCCGGAACGATTACCGATAAAGATATTTCAAAAGCAACTTCTGAAGTAGAACAAGCGATTGATAAGTTAGATTTACCAAAAGGTGTTTTCGTTGATGTTGCTGGTGTTGCTGCCGATATGGAGGAAACCTTCACACAATTAGGTATGTCCATGCTTGCTGCGATTGCGATCGTCTATTTTGTTCTTGTTGTCACATTTGGTGAAGGTGTCGCGCCGTTTTCGATTCTGTTTTCATTGCCATTTGCGGTCATTGGTTCATTTGTTGGCTTGTTTCTCGCCGGTGAAACCATTTCCGTTACCGTAATGATGGGTTTATTAATGCTCATTGGCATCATTGTAACAAATGCGATTGTACTGGTAGACCGAATTGTCCGGATGGAACGCGGAGGTATGGGAATGCGCGATGCAATCTTAGAAGCGGGTGCTACCCGTCTACGTCCCATTTTGATGACAGCCATCGCAACGATTGGCGCATTAATTCCGCTTGCTGCAGGTGCTGAAGGTGGCGGAGGATTAATTTCGAAAGACCTTGCGATTACGGTCATTGGCGGTTTAGCAAGTTCAACCTTGTTAACATTATTCATTGTACCGATTGTTTATGAAATTCTATCAAAAATGTTTAAGAAAAACCGGAAGGAAATAGAGGAGAACTAAGAAACAAAGGGCTGTCCAGGAATGATTTTCTGTGACGGCCCTTTCTATTTTTAGCAAAACTACATACAAAAAATCAGGTTCATTTGCCAAAATGACAGAAAAGTGGTTTTTAACAAATATCATCTGGCTTTTAAAATTTATCAATGTACTTTATGGTTTTTTAGACGTAACTCTTTTTTGTTGCAATAAAGTATTGTACAAAAATTTTGATTCATGGATAATGAAAGAGATGAGGATTAATTAAAAATGGGGGTATGGTGATGGGAGTCCTTCAAATTACGACGGAAAATGGCGTGAGAGTAATTAAGCTGAATCGCCCTGAAAGGCTTAATGCCATTAATGATGAACTAAGCAGCAAGCTTGAACTGGCAATTGAAGACGCTTCAAAGGATGATGAGGTAAGAGTGATCATCCTCACCGGAAGCGGGAAAGGCTTTTCATCTGGGCTCGATTTATCAGAGTTTTCCAAAAGGGATCCAGCTACGATGACTCGGGCGATGAAGGTTGATAATTTAGGCTGGGTTGGGAGACTCGCATTGGGAATCGTCCATAACGACAAGCCTGTTATTGCCGCAATTAATGGTATTGCTGCAGGAGCAGGATTTGCCTTAACGCTCGGCTGTGACTTTCGGTTTATGTCTGAATCTGCACGGGTAACTGCAGGGTACATACGGAGAGGATTAAACCCTGATGCGGGCATGACTTACTTTTTGCCGCGGCTTATCGGGCCAACAAAAGCGAATGAATTAATTTTAACAGGAAGAGATGTTTATGCGGAGGAAGCAGAACGAATCGGACTTGTGAATGCTGTATATCCTGATGAAGAATTTCATGGGCGTGTGATGGATTTCGCAAAAGGAATTGCGGAAGGCCCGCCGATTGCGATGACTTTCTCTAAACGCCTCCTTGCAGCAAGCCAAGATTCCAACCTTGAGACATTATTAAAGCAAGAGTTGTCTTCAATAAGAGTATGCTTCGGAACAGAAGACGTAAAAGAGGGCATAAAAGCCTTTGCAGAAAAGAGAAAACCTATATTTAAAGGGCGATAAAATAGTGTCAGGAAGCGTGGCCGAATGCCCGCTTCTTTACCCTGCTTAAGTTTTGCCTGCAATTTACTAGTCATTTCTTGACTTTTCACGACACCTGCTTTATAAATGTTTTAACGAAAATTCATTCCAAAAACAGGATATATAAAAAAACTTTTAACGGGAGTAGGAGGGCTTTATGAAAAAGGAAATTTCAAATGTTGCTGTTATCGGTGCAGGGGACATGGGGCATGGTATTGCCCAAGCAGCAATACTCGGAGGGTTAACCGTTTATTTATATGATGTAAATAAGGAGTCAATCGACCGAGGCGTAAACAGGATCAATCAAAGTTTAGAGAAACTAAGAAAAAAAGAAAAAATTAGCGAAGAAGAATTAAACGAAGCCCGCAGCAATTTACATCCAACGTTGGATTTTAAAGAAGCTTTATCAAGCGCTTCATTTGTTTTTGAAGCGGTTCCGGAGATATTGGATTTGAAGCAAAAACTATTTAAACAGATGGGAGAAGTTGCCCCAAAAACGGCGATCCTTGCATCAAATACATCAAATATGAGTATTACAAAAATTGCCGAACATGTTCAAAATAAAGATCGCGTTGTCGGCGTGCATTTCTTTAATCCGGTTATTCTCATGGAATTAGTTGAGGTCATTCGCGGAAGCGAAACAAGTGATGAAACGATTCAGACCGCCTATGACCTATGCTTAAAAATGAATAAAACCCCAGTACGGGTAGAAAAAGATAGCCCCGGCTTTATTGTTAACCGAGTGAACGCACCGGTATCTGTATTTATAGAAGCGATTGCTGACGCGGGGATTGCAGAACCGGAAGAAATTGATGCTTTAATAAAATCTCATGGAAAACCAATGGGCCACTTCGAGCTTATGGACTATGTAGGGCTAGATATTGTTTATGATTCATGTCAATATAACAAGGAAGTGTTGCATCCTAATTATGCGCCCAGTCGATTGCTTACAGAAAAAGTTGACAAGGGCGATTTAGGCAAAAAGACTGGAAAAGGGTTTTACGATTGGTCAAATGGTCGCCCTTCCATTGATCTCAATAAAAAAACGGACAAAATTGAATTGAACGATATCCTATTCGTGAAGCTGAATGAAGCCGCTAAGCTCGTTGAAGAAGGTGTGGCAACACCAAAAGATATTGATCTGGCAATGGTTTTGGGCACAGGAGACACAGTAGGGCCGATTGAAAGCAGCAGAGGGTTTGCTCTTTCTTTTATTACGAAACGGCTTGAGTCACTTAGTGAAGAATTAAACAAAACCGTCCTAAAACCGGCTGGCATATTGTATAAAAAACCTGAATCCATTTTTTATTAAAGAAACGAAGAATAACAAAACTGCCTTTTTCCATATTAAATAGTGGAAGCAGGCAGTTTTTTAATTATCGTCGCTTTGGAGCCATTTTTGCGACCAAATTTCAATTTCATCCATTAGCGGTTTAAGGGAGCTGCCTTTTTCCGTCAATGAATATTCAATGCGCACAGGGGTTTCAGGGAAAACTTCACGTTTAATGATTCCTTCTTTTTCCAAGTATTTTAACCGTTCTGAAAGGAGCCTGCCGCTGATTCCGACAGCGGATTTAATATCTGAAAAGCGCTGTGGACCCGAAAACAATTGGTAAATAATTAAACCCGTCCATCGATGCGCTAAAATATTAATGGCTTTTTCAAACTTTGGGCAAATGGGAGATTTATCCTCCATTTTCTTCAACTCCTTACTCATTATTTTATCATATTACACCCATATTTCTAATTACTTGACACCATTTAGTTTTAAAAATATAATTAGTTACGTAAAGTAACAAGTTTAAGAATCACTATTATTTAGTGGTTTAAATAGGAGGAAAGGGAAATCATGAGCATATACACAGAAAAAGAAACAGCAAAAGACTTTTATGCCGCGGTGGAAGGAAGGCGTTCTATCTATGCGATTAGCAATGAACCGGTTATCCCGGATGAAAAAATTGAAGAAATCATTCAATTTGCAGTAAAGCATACGCCAACTGCTTATAACTCACAAAGCGGAAAAGTTGTGGTCCTATTAGGAGAGCATCATCAAAAATTGTGGGATATTACGAAAGAAACGTTGAGAAAAATTGTTCCTGCCGAAAACTTTCAGCCAACTGAAGAGAAAATGAATTCCTTTGCAGCCGGATACGGAACCGTTCTGTTTTTTGAAGATCAAAACGTTGTGGAAGGACTACAGAAGAAATTTCCTTTATATGCCGACAAATTCCCGATGTACTCCCAACATTCATCAGGCATGCTTCAATATGTCGTTTGGACAGCGCTGGAAGCGGAGGGATTTGGCGCATCACTGCAACACTATCAACCGCTCATTGATGATGAAGTGAAAAAAGAGTGGGGCATCCCGCAAGAATGGCTGCTACACGCACAAATGCCATTTGGCAAGCCAACTGCACCTGCAGGAGACAAAGAATTCGCGCCACTTGAAGAACGTATGAAAATATTTAAGTAAACATACAACAGCGAGCCATAGTGCACGCTGTTTTTTCGTTTTTTTCAACGTACCATTTTGTAAGTTTTAATAAAAAATCCATCGGTTTCTGTCCATTCACAGTAAAAAATATCTTCGACATTTGTATAGCCTTCCTCGGACAAGTTTTTCAGAAGCCATTTTTTTGTTTTTCCTATAAATTGAAGCATATCCTCTTTAATTTTTCCCTTATCCACAAGTACAATGGAAGGCGCCTCATCATCCAGATCTATCCCTAAGGCATTAGCTGACAGAGTTTCAAACTCGCTCCACTTTTTCACGCTTATGGTTCCGCCTGGCTCTAAATAGAGGTCACGGACTTCCCGAAGAGTAAAGATGCCTTGCTGTCTAAGCAGTTGCCTGATTTGTTCAAATTCTAGATGGTTCTTTTTCATTTGTTCTGAATGAATTTCACCGTTTTTTATAATAATCGATGGCCTTCCTTTAATAAGATTTCGCATTTTTTCATTTCTTTGGATGACCACTTCAACAAAATAAATCGCAGCCGCCCAAATTCCCATCTGAAACAGCATGAGCAAAATTGTTGTTTTTTTGTCATAAAGCGATTCTTCTATAATCGAACCGAGAAGTAAGGCATAAATGAAATCCAGCGGCGTAAATTGTCCCATTTCTTTCTTGCCGAGAAGGCGGATAACAACGAGCAGTGCTGCCAGTCCAATGATAAGCTTCAGTGCGGTATCCAAATAATCCATCGAAATACTCCCCTTTCGATTCCTTACTTAGATGAATACCACTGATACAATAAAAATAAGCCTTTTTCGTTTGGGGCTTATAAAAAAAATAACGGTGTCTGGAGAAAATTCTGAGACACAGTTATTTTTCGCTAAGGGCGACTTGCAGCCCGATGATGGCTAATATTGTACCTTCGACAAGATTCATTTTTTTGGCGATCGCCGGATTGTTCATTAGTAAATGGCGGATTTTATCAGATAAAAAGCTAACCGTTCCAAAGACTACGAGTGCTTGCACGATAAATACGAAGCCTAGCAACACCATTTGCATCGGAATATGTCCGGCAGATTTATTGACGAACTGCGGCAGCAGCGCAAGAAAGAAAAGGGATACTTTCGGATTCAGCACATTCATGATGATTCCTTTTCTATATAATTCTTTTAATCTTCGATTCTTTTGCTCCTGTAATAATAGTGAATCGTTTTTTGCACGGAACGCCTGCCAAGCTAAATAAAGCAAATAAATTGCCCCGGCGTATTTAACAATGGAAAAAGCAACGGTTGATTGATAGACAATCGCCGAAATGCCAAGTGCAGCGGCGGAAATATGGAAAAGCAGCCCGGTGCAAAGCCCTAGAGCAGTGAAAATGCCTGCTTTTTTTCCCTGTGAAATGCTTTGTGAAATAACAAATAAAATATCCGGCCCCGGCATAAGCGTCAGTAAAACAGCGACCCCTAAAAAAGACAAAATTGTGATCAAATCCATTTTTATCCCCTCTAAAATGATATATAGTGACTATTATATAATGAGTTGAAGGCACTCACAAAGAAGGATTTAGAGCATTTTGGCACATTAAAAATATGTGGGACAAATGAAAATGAAATTTTGAGAATTAACGAGTATTTGGAAGATATTTAAACGTTATTAAACGAGGTGTCAGAATGATTAAGTTAAAAAACAAAATGCCAGACTATATTATATGTTTAGTCTTAGGTACAGCCTTAGGGATAATATCCAAATATTTTGATACCATCGCAGTTGATGGGAGTTGGAGAACGAATACCCTCCACTATTTTGCAGATTTATTTACTAGGTTAGGTATTTGGATATTGATTGCTACGATTACGGCTGCATATAGTAAAACACTGACAAGAGCTGCTATTAATACATTCCTATTCTTTATAGGAATGCTAATAAGTTATTATACATATTCAGCTTATTTATTTGGATTTTTTCCAACCAGGTATTTTATATTTTGGGGCAGTGTAGCATTAGTATCTCCTTTGCTGGCTATTATTGTTTGGAAAGCTAAAAATAATGAACATCTAGCTTTTATCTTGCCAGCCTTACCTATGGGTCTATTATTAAATCTATCGTTGGGAATGGGTTTATTCTATATGTATGTATCTCATATTGAAGAATTCATTATGTATATTTTTTTATGTGTAATCTTTTACAAAGAGCCTAAACAAATGGTGATATCAGTTGTTATTTCATTTGTTGTGGCATTGATTGTTGAACAAATAAGTCCTTTTCATTTTTGAAGTTTCCCTTAATGGAAAACAATTAAAATTGCACTATATACCAATAACAATGCCACACCTAAAAAAGACAAAATCGTGATGAAATCCATTTTTTATCCCCTCTAAAATGATATATAGTGATTATTTAATGAATTAAAGAGACTAACAAAGACGAATTTACCGCATTTTTTTACTTGAGCAATAGGGAAAAGCAAAATTCATTAGCATGAGGGTGGACAAAGTGATTAAAATTGATATAGGAATTTTTCCAAAAGATCTTATTTCTGAAAAACAAGAAAGTGGCGGCTTTTTTCCGTTTGCCATTGATGGGGAAGCACCTTACCTTTATGATATTTTTTTATTGGAACGGAAAGATGAGCATGAGGTTGAAGAGTTTGTATCGAAATGGATGGACAATCTCAATGAATTTCCTATCGTAGCTTTTTTTGGGTGCTATGATTTTCAACAAAAAGAAATTGAAAATGAATGTTTGTCCAACTCAATTGTATATACAGCGTTTAAAGGGGAGGGAGCCGATTTTTATAACAAAGCGATAGTTCGAAATACTGAACAATTTAATCTCATCTTTCCTTATTTATATGCAAATGGAAGTATGAATAATTTCGCTTCTTTCTCCCTCGGAAAAGACGTTTTTAGCATCAGACATCCGTACATTAGAAATATGTGGGGGAAAAACAAAAAGACAGAGACACCTGCTGTAATATTAAAAGAAAATACGACTATTTTTTGGATTGACTATGACGGAGATGGAATGGTCGTTATTTCCAATGATACGAAGTACTCCGGGTTAACTTCAGTAATTAAAACCCTGCCTAACGAAGTTACTTATTCAATTATCGATAATGGAGATTGATTTAGACTTAAAAGTTATTACAACTTGAGGGGAAAAATGAAAAATACAGCAATTGATCACTTTTATTATTCTGTTTTAGGCTTTTGTAGCCTGGTTGATGATTTTGAGAGTAAAGGACAGTTAGTTTTTTATTATGAATGTAATCAATAATACTGCCTTTCGGGTTTCAGGAGGGAATCAAAATTGGATAGTCAAAAAAGTAAAACAAAAAAAACTGCTGCGATTGGAGATATATATGCCGTAATTTTGCCAAATGGTGAATTCGGGGCAATAAGAATCCTTCATAAAATAGATAGTTCATACCTTTTAGCTACAACACCTTATATTGGAACTGACATTCCATCAATTGAAAATGAAATTTTAAAAGAAGTTCTTATTCAAAATCGTTTTTTTTATGATAATGATCGTGCTTTAGTATGGGTTGATGGCAAGGTTCCTAAAGATGTTATTTATATTGGTAATATTCCTCTGAGTGAAAAGGAAAGAAAAATAAAATGTCATTCTTTTCATGAAAAGTGGGATAATTCTACTGGTATAGAAGCTTTCTTAGAGTGGCGTTGGGAAAATGATAGAGAAAACTTTGAAAGAGAAATTCGGGAAGAAGAGGAAAGGTATAAAAAATTCAATACAATTCAAAAACCGAAAAAGAGGATGGAAGATGATTCGTTTTGGTCTATTATTTCCCTTCTTAATTTTAATGCTGAATGTGAAGAAGAAATCATAGAACCTGCAGTTGATCAACTGGCAAAAAAGAGTGTAAGAGATATAAAGCAATTCGAAGAAGCCTTGGCTTACAAACTTTATTTATTAGATACGAAGGAACACGCAAAAAACATAGGGAAATATTCATATGATGAAAAACAAAACTACTTCTCTGCGGATTTATTCTTATATTTCAGATGTTCAGTGCTTGCTAAAGGAAAAGAATTTTTTGAGTCAACTCTCGTTAACCCTAAAAACATGCCCAAGGATGGCCCATTTGAACCATTACTTTCAATAGCATCTGATGCATATAAAAGAAGAACTGGAAAAGAGTTTGAATATATCACAGGATGTGATTATGAGTCCTTTTCAAACGTTGAAGGTTGGAAATGATTTTTTAGATGATTAATCTACAAGGTTCCTTCTTCAACGAACGGTGCATTTCTTCAACAAGGGATGGTTGAAGCAAGGGGAAAGTTAGTCGAAAGGTAAGAATCTTTGGTCAAATATTTGGGAGGATGATCCTTTTAAAGATAAGTAAACAAGTTTTAACGGAAGAATTTAATCGCATGCTGGATGGATATGAACGTTAATTTTTGTATAATATAACCAAATGGCTGTTCACAGGAGGAACCCCGGATGGAAAAGAAATTTCATTTAACAAAGGAACAGAATGTTTTTTTGGCGAAAAAAACAATCGTAGAAAATATTTATCATACAGCAAAGTTGGAAAATGTAAATATCACATTCCCAGAAACTCAAACCATCTTGAACGGTGTAAGTGTCGGTGGATTGAGCATGGATGATGTTCAAGTTATTTTAAATTTGAGAGATGCATGGAGATATACTTTAGATAATATTGATAAACCGTTTTCGTTAGAATTTGCTTGTAAAGTAAATGAGAATGTTGCAAGAAACGAAAGTTTAAATTGGGGAGTTTTGAGAGACGGAAATGTAGGGATTCATGGGGTGAGTCATGTTCCTGAAGTCCCTGAAAGAGAAAAGGTCGAAAAAAAGATTAAAGAGATCATGGAGATTGAAAATGACGTGGATCGTGCATTAAGCTATTATGTTTGGGCCATGAGAAGTCAATTGTTTTGGGACGGGAATAAGCGAACGAGCAACATCTGCGCTAATAAGTTGCTAATTGAGAGCGGGAGTGGAATTGTCACAGTTAAGGAAGAAAACCTAAAAGAGTTTCATGTACTACTTTCAAAATTTTATGAAACAAACGATTCAAAACAATTAAAGCAATTTCTGTATGATAAATGCTTATACGGGATGACTTTCCAAAAAGAAAATAACATGAAAAAATGAATCGATAAGGATTCAGAAATGGGACGTTAGACGGATAAGAATCATTATTGGGAAGTTTTTAACCCATATCAACTGGAGGAACCAGTAGAGGCAAGTTTGTCTGATGATCTTTTGGATATTTATATCGATGTTAAAAGAGGCATCCTTTTGTATGAAAACAGGAAGTATAGAGAGGCTATTTGGGAATGGAAACTGAATTTTCAAATACACTGGGGCAATCACACGGTTGATGCGATGCGAGCCCTGCATTTTGCAAATTATGATCATACTTAATTGAGTTATGAGCAGTAATCTTAGGAGCGTTATCTTTTTTGATTATTAACCTTTGTGGTAAATTAATGAAATTAATGTCTGAAAAATGTAAACAATAATTAGCAAACAGATTACGCTATGTTGAAAGGGAAATGCTATGAGATTTCTAATTGAATATAAAGATTTCAAAAATAAAGAAACAAAAAATGTATCATTAAACTTGCTAGAGACATTTTTAAATGAACATTTAATAGGCAAATATCATGGACAAACTTTTGAATGCATTCTTATACGGTTTATTCATAACGCTCCCTCAACAAGAAAACTTAAACTTAAATCTCTTTATAAAACCATTGCCGAAGTGGAATTAACTATGAATTTTAACGCTTCAAACAAGTTAAATTTAGAGATTTTCCAAGAAGGATTATTTAAAGTTGAAGAAGCTATAAAAAAGGTTCCGTTTATTGAACGTAAACAACCGCTTGATTATAAGGAAGATGAACTACTTAATGATTACAAAAAAGTGCTCCAATTTGTTCCAAAAACGATTGAAGAGTTAAAAAAATATGCGAAAGCTGAACAGGAAATAAAGTTTTATAATCAAGTAAAAAGAACGGATTGTTTAATACATGGCTACTCCATTAACCCCCGTCCTCTAACAAGAAACATTATTGGAATCCGCATATATAACCAGTTCGATAAAGGTACTTTAGCCCCTTTTGACTATATCTATTCAGAAATATTTAGCAATTTATTAAGAAAAGCCAAGGTTCTACTTCCTAATTACGATGAAATATACGTGAATATTGCTGAAACGCTGGAACAAGCCAAACAGGAAATAGCATTAGATGCTTGGCATAAATATACCTACTCAACTTTAGATTTATCAACATATCTGTCTTCTGATGATACTGGGAAATCTAAGATGCTGTTCCGAAGTGTCTGTGACGGATTGAGATTAATTGCCGACTTTGATCATTTAGAAAAAGAGAAAATTGAAGAAGTTATTCATATTATTAAAAATAATGGACGAGACATGGAGCTAACCTACATGTCAAAACAAAATAAGAATTATTTTGTTGAGATCATATATAAGGTCCCTAATAGCCATTTAGATAAAGCTGAATACAAACTTAGAGTGACAGATTTGAAAACGGGAAAATCAGGTATTGCACATATTGACTATATTCATACTTATTGGGCTCCGTATAGTTTTGGAAAAATTATAATAAAAAAAGATGAAATCATTATAAAGGGAAGGGAAAGTTTAAGAGCGGAAATTTCTAGGAAGGCAGATAAACTTCCTGATATGTATATATTTAAAATATCCGATATATTTTAGAAATAGTAGGAGGAAGTTACTATTAGCTTCGTGGAATTCTTCATGTGACAGGACAAAAGGAGATGATATTGAATGTATAAAAGTAAACCAGTTCATGATTTAACGATACAGGATTTAAAGGAGAATCCCATATGGGAATGGGCAATAGAAGATGAAAACAATGAAAAACAAGACGAGACATGGGTAAGGCCATCAAAAACTAAAAATTTTACTGAAGAGTTAAATGGTTCGATAGTGGCGGGAGAATTAACTACAAATAATGGGGATAATTTTCCTATGATGTGTAGTCTTGATGTTGATAGTAACGAGGTATTCATTAGTTCAGTTGTTTTTTATAACGATAGAGAAGACGAGTACTATGCCCTGGAAGATATGGTTAAACAGATTGATTGGCCTTTGACAATTAATATAAGGCTAACAATCAATGGAAAACCAAGAGCTTTGAACTTCTCTGTGAACAAGTTGTTGTTTTATAAAAATGATATAAAAGCAACCTTAGATTGATTTCTCTTTAATCGCTGATTATTCTTTAACTCTACTTTTTACATCGAGATTTAACTTAATTGGGAGGTTATATTTTGTTAGATTATATTTGGATAGATGACAAGTCTCCTATATTAAATCAACTACCAGATAATTTTAAATCCGCAGCAATATTGCTCCACCCTTTTGTTCAGATGCCTTCAGGGTGGGAAAAAAAGAAGAGAAAAAATCCCTATCAACACATCTATCCCAGTGATGAAGAGACCTTTAATCTTGGTAAATCGGTTTCCTGGTGGGAAGTTATGTCTTGTAGTGGATTGAAATCATACAAAGAACTAGCGGTTGCCCTATTAACTTCCATCGGTGCTTTCAGGAAAGAATATGAAAGAAAGGATTTAGCTGATAAGTTAAATTCCAGCCTTAAACCAACCCTTTTTTATCCAACTGAAGATAGCATATCCGTGTTTATGATCAATAGTATACTTAAGGTTCTTGCCTCAAAAGGAGCTAGTGAATTTTATTTTTCAGATCCTATCTTCGATAATAGTGGATTATTGAACATAAACGAGACGACGCCTTTAGAAATATGTGCCCTTTCAAGTAGTGAGTTAATTTTGACGGATGAAAATGTAGATTTTGCTTTTATGAGTTTATACGACTCCTTTACAACTTTGTTCTTTGCGAAAGATAAAAATATTGAGTATATCGTTCAATCGATGAATTGGGAAGCCGTTATATGTGATGAACAAACATTTATTAACTGGTATCTTAAATAAGGACTTTCAACTTAGAAGCTCCTTAAAAATGCACGAAAAATAAACACTTAAATTTACAGAGTGTTCTTTTTAAATTAGGAAGTGTGCTATTGAATGAGGTGTTCTATGTGAAGTATTTTTCTGGTGGATATTATGTTGCCACCCCTCTGGAACGCGCTGATTATATGGATAAAA
Organism: Pueribacillus theae; assembly: GCF_003097615.1. Lineage (NCBI taxonomy): Bacteria > Bacillati > Bacillota > Bacilli > Caryophanales > Bacillaceae > Pueribacillus > Pueribacillus theae. The sequence continues at coordinate 15,577 of NZ_QCZG01000017.1, read as the reverse complement.
ATTTATTGCCGGATAAAATAGTTTCGGCAAGCGAATGTATCTGTAACTTTCACCCCAATATTGATGTTTTGTGGGAAGGTTCCAATAAGGACAAACAAAAATATGCCCAGGAATTGGGTATTTCAATGAATACCTATGATGAAATGGAAAAATGGATTGATAAGAAGTTCGAAGAGAAAACTTTTTCATTTCCTCAACTATTTACAACAATTGATCTGGCAAAAGAATTTTGTAATCAGTATTTGTATCAATGTAAAGATATAAAAATTCTTGGGATTGGGCTGCCTGAAATTTTTGTGGATGAATTTCTTGGGCAAGAAGAGACCTTGTTAAAGCCGGATAAAGAGCGTTATGGGATAGAAAAATTATTAATAAATAAAGTTTTAATTATGGAAAAAGGAGCGGAAATGAGAGGTTATGAAGTTTTAGGATTTGAATTTGGCAAGTTTCATTCTTATATATGTAATGGATTAGAAAAAGATTATCATGCCAAATTTAATTTTTCCTTAAACGAAAATGGATGTATTCCAACTCTTGAAGAAGCGATAACGTATTGTGAGTATAGCAATGGTGAAGAAATTGGAACTGAACCTGTTTTGTGGCTGCCATGGGCTATCTATGAATATAAGCTTTAATTTTCTTCAAGTCATATTTAATGTTATCGCAGGACAATTGGTTTATTATGCTCTATATTCTCATGGGTTTGAATACGATTTGGGGTCTGAATATATTTGTACTCTATCTTCTGAAAATCATAAAATAAGAGAGGAGTAAGATGATAGTGATTTATATCATTCAGTATTGCTTTGCTTTGGTTTTGTTGATCTTCTCAACATTCGCTTCATGGTATGAAGGAAGTGCCATCTTGGATGATCCTTGGGAATGGAAGTATTCAACGCCATTTTCTCAATTTTTATATGGAAGGGCTATTCAAAATATTCATCAAATTTCACAACTTGATCATTTTGTTTACGCTGCGAAATTTCATCCTACATTTCCTATCATTATGGTAATAAGCAGTTTTTATTTGCTCATTCTTCTTGGATTCCATTTCTTAAAGGGAAAGCCTAAATGGTTTATTTTTTATCAATCTTTCTTAGGCGGAGTTTTAGCATGCTTAGCTTTTTTATTTTTTAACTCCGTAACGATTGGCGGACAAATCTTTTTTTATATTTCTTTATTGGGTGGCGTTTTATGTATTGTAACTGCTGTAATTTTTTATTTTTCGGATATTAAATCACAATATTCATAGTTTAAACTTACTTATTACGGCTAACGGGTGCAAGGGTTAAACAAGGGGGAAGCTATTTGATAAATAATAAGGTTTATTTATTTTTTGCTGTTGGTCTTTTCATAATCACAATGGTATTGAATTTTCCTTTTCCACATAACATCCCTTATAGTGAGGCAGTTATTTCGGTGCTAAACATACCTATTCGATCTGCTAATGGTTTTCATTACGTAGGAATTACAACTTTGCTTTTCCTATTTGCTGGCTTATATTTCCTTGCTAAATCGCTAAAGAAATATCGTGTTCGCTCCATATTAATTGCGGTTATTTTTATATTGGTTTTCCCGCAATTTCTTGTAATTGCCTATCAAAAGACGGTAGCAGCAGGCATCTATGCAATTTCTTACGAACAGGATACAAGCATTTGTAGATTCAACAAGACAGGGGAAAATACATTACGAGGTATGTGTGAGCTAACTTTTAAAAACCATAGTAAAAATGATGTTTCCTTCGATATTATTTTTTATGAGCACTATCCATTTGAAGAGGATATACCAATGGTATCATTGATGAATTCCGGTGCACCTTTTGAAACTAAGTTAAAAGGAAAAGAACGAAAGCGAATTAAACTTGAAACTGATATTGATCTATCAAAAATGAAAAGCCGCATTGATGGTGGTGAAGCGAACTCGGTAAATGTTATCATTCGGCAAGGTGAAAAGAGTAGAAATTTATAAGATTAAATAAATGGGGGCAAAACGGTTCGGTACTTAGGAAAAGAAATGGGAACCAAAGTACTCAAAAGCCCTGTATTTTGCTGAAAACGCCTTTCCAGTAAATTGTAATCGTATGATTGAAGTTATCTGCTGTATTCTTTGGGGGTGTTATAGTGAGGAAGTTTATATCGGTACTTGTAATCATCAGTTTATTATCTGGATGTGGTTCACAATTATCTTTTTCCAAAATAAGTGAGAAGGATGTTAATAGAGATATTCAATCGTTTATTCACGACGTTAAAAATGAAAATGGAGCGTATCTTTATTTTGATAACCAAAAAGCTATTTATGTATATTTGAATGGTACTAATGTAAAACAAGGTGATAAAGCTGTTCATTTTACTGAATTTAATGTTGAAGAAGAGGGTGACACATTAAATATTCGATATAGCAATGCTGAAACAAATGATTATTCAAACCAGTCCTTAAATTATGAGCTTTTATATAAAGTGAATTTAGATAAAAAATATGAGAATGTTAAACTTTTTAATAATAGTGAGGAAGTCTCTTACGATGTGATTTCTGGCAATCAATAATTTCTCTGTTAAAGTAAAGGATGCTTTGCTGAGTAAATGGTAATGGGAGGATTATTAGTGTTAATACTTCTCGGTTTTATTGTAATAGTTATTACTCTTTTATCAATAGAAGGGCAGCTTAGAAAAAGTTATAAACAAAATGAAGAAATAATTGAATTACTGAAGCAAATAAAAGAAAATCACTGATAAATTTCTTCAACGGGTACGACTGACGGAGCAGGTTAGTTTAATAAAAGATACTAACTTTGGGGGGATCAAGTGTCGATAAAAGGTCTTAATCACTTTTTATTTTCAGTTTCTGATTTGGAAAGATCTGTTGATTTTTACCAAAAAGTATTTGATGCTAAATTGTTAGTAAAAGGCAGAAACACTGCTTACTTCGATTTAAATGGTATGTGGCTTGCTCTTAATGTAGAGAAAGACATACCTCGTAATGAAATAAACCAATCATACACACACATTGCCTTTTCAATTGAAGAAGCAGAATTTGATAAAATGTACGACAGGCTAAAGGAATTGAATGTAAACATATTGTCAGGACGGCCAAGAGATGAAAAAGATAAGAAATCTATTTACTTTACTGACCCAGACGGTCATAAATTTGAGTTTCATACAGGTACTTTACAAGATAGATTAGCGTACTACAAACAAGAAAAAACACATATGGAGTTTTTCGATTAAAGAATTTTACCAATTTTAATTTGATAATCAAAGAGATAAAAAATAGTTTGAGAAATAATAAATTTAAAGAAATAACTGTACGTAAAGGTGTGTACTGTTGTATAGAAGCAAAAAAATAGGTAGATTAGCAAGAAGCTAATTTCATCTGCTTATTAAAGTAACGGGTGCGTCTTTACAATATAATGTTTAGTCCTTTTTACAATAAAGTTGTCCTTACTCCAACCTATCATTTGGTATTCTATTTGTAGGTGGTGGTCACATGTTTTTAAAAAAAATTACATTGATGCGTGAAAACATCCCCTCTTTTGAAAAATATCCGTTTACTATTCCTATAATAAAGGGCCTTCATGAGATAGATATCCAAAGCAATGTCACTTTTTTTGTTGGGGAAAATGGTTCAGGCAAGTCTACGTTATTAGAAGCGATTGCAGATAAATGTGATTTCAACACAGCTGGCGGCGGACGCAATAACATCTACGATCTTTACGCTTCGGAATCGGTTCTTGGGGAATATATAAGGCTTTCGTGGATGCCTAAAATAACGAATGGATTTTTCCTGCGGGCGGAATCGTTTTATCATTTTGCGACTTATCTTGATAAGGTGGATACTACAGGGTTCAGAAACTACGGTGGCCGCTCTCTTCACAGTCAATCCCATGGAGAATCTTTTTTATCATTATTTCTACATCGCTTTAAAGGAAAAGCAATCTATCTACTAGATGAACCGGAGGCTGCATTGTCGCCATCACGCCAATTCACCTTTTTGAAAGTTATCCATGATTTGGTTTCGAAAGGTGATGCCCAGTTTATCATTGCAACACATTCCCCTATCTTGTTAGGATATCCAAATGCCCATATTTTAAGTTTTGATGATCAGAAAATAACGGAGATAGATTATGAAATGACCGATCATTACCAGTTAACAAAATATTTTTTGCAAAACAGAGAAAGGTTTTTGTCCGAGCTGTTTGAAGAAGATTAATCATTGCAGAAAAACATAAAGGGGTTGGTTATTTATGAAGCTAGTCATTCAAGCAATCGTTGGTTCTATTATTATTCACGCGGTTTATTTTATAGGTGCGATGCTTGTGGGGGATATAAATACAAAAAGATATGTGCCAGATGTATTGCATTCGTGGGATCATGTAGAAACACTTCAAAACGAAGTGGCGTTTGGAAAAGTAATTTCTCCTAATATTTATTTGATTTCGTTTGTTGGGGTGTCAATCATTTGTGGCTTTATTATTTTTATATATAGAAAAAGGTTCAACTGATTTTTCGAACGTTATGATAAATTTGTATGCCATGAAAAAGCTTTTTCCAATACTTGAGGGGGCTGCTCATTTCATCGCCATTGTTTTACAATTGTAGAAATGCTAGTATTTTTTATATTGATTTTAGTAGGGAGAGAGTGTTGTGTGGCGGGATTTTAAGGAATTTGCTTCTCAAGGAAATGTATTGGAATTAGCTGTTGCAGTCGTTATTGGTACGGCGTTCGGTAAAATTGTTTCTTCATTAGTCGACGACATCATTATGCCTCTAGTTGGCCTTTTGCTTGGGGGGATAAGCTTTGAAGGGTTAAAATTTACTCTGGGCGACGTGCAGGTTACATATGGGGTATTCATTCAAAGCGTCGTTGATTTCTTCATTATTTCGTTTTCTATCTTCCTATTTATTCGGTTGTTAAGTAAGCTGAGAAGGAAGCAAGAAGAGGTGGTTGAGGAAGAGTTGGATGAACAAACTGAGTTGCTTAAAGAAATACGCGACTTGTTAAAGGAACAAAAATAACAATATTGGATCTCTGTACACTGTTATTCGCCTTTTATTATTAGGTTCGAACCCATCGTTGAAATGAATGGAGTATCGCCAATATGAGCTATAAAACGTGAAAAAGCTCATGTTGATCGTTCTTCAGATTGTGAAGGTATGCACTTACGTGAAGAAGACGAGAGAATGGTGGACGGCGATAAAACTTTTTTGCTGGATGAAGATTTTCCGAACAACCCGAATTCAGGAGATCGTCTATCAGATGGATCCATGAGGCTGCCGTAGGCAGTCTTTTTCTTAACTTAAAGGGAAAATGCGTATAAGAGGAGAAGAAAAAAGGGACGGCTTTTCATCTATAGCTTAATAAGAATAGTGGGGGAAAGACATGAGTTTATTTGATTTATCAGGAAAAGTGACGATCGTTACTGGGGCAGGAAGAGGGATTGGGAAAAGCATTGCGCTTGGCATGGCGGAAGCAGGAAGCAATATTGTATTATGCAGCCGGACAGAAAGTGAGCTTGAACAAGTTGCTGAAGAGATAAATGGAAGAGGGGCAGATGTCTTCGCTGTACCGTGCGATGTAACGAAGCGAGAAGATATTCAACGGGTTGTTGATCTTACGGTGGAACGTTTTGAACGAATTGATACGCTAATTAATAATGCTGGTATGACGATAAAGATGCCCGCTGTCGATTTCACACTGGAGGATTGGAATAAAGTATTAAGCATCAATTTGACGGGGGCATTTTTATTTGCACAAGCTGTTGGAAAGCAAATGATAAAACAGAAACAAGGCAAAATCATAAATATTTCATCCATTGCGGCTGAGACGGCGCTAACCGGTTCTGTAGCTTACTGTGCAAGCAAAGGCGGCGTCGATATGGTGACGAAAGTGCTGGCTGTTGAATGGGCGAAATATGGCATAAATGTTAATGGCATCGCTCCAGCGTACATCGAAACACCACTCGTAGAGGCGGTGAAAGAAACGAGGAGCGGATTCGAGGAACGAGTCAAAGAAAGAACGCCTCTCGGGAGGCTCGGTTCGCCTGAAGAGATTGTTGGAGCGGCGATTTATCTTGCTTCAGACTGCTCTTCCTACGTTACAGGGGAAACGATAAAGGTAGACGGCGGCTGGACAGCTCTTGGATTATAACGACGGTTAGAAGAAAAAGATTGACGTGAATTTATAAGAAAGATAACAGTGTGTTGAGATCTCTCGGCACACTGTTTTTCATTATTCAAATGTTTAATTTAACTTATTTTTGATAGGTAAGAAGCCAGAAATATTTCTGCGTCATCTGCTAATCCCATATTTTGATTAACATGTTAAATTTTTTAAAAATGTGGTAAAATTGAACTAATTATTATAGGTGAATAGTAAGGGGTGAATTTCAATCGTTTGGGGGGAATGCAGTGACAAAAGGAAAAATTCTTGTTGCTGATGATGATTCGGATATTCGGGAAGTGCTGAAGTTGTATTTAAACAAAGAAGGCTATGATGTGATTGAAGCGGAAGATGGCAATCTTGCTGTTGCCGTTTTTGAAAGGGAAAATCCAGACCTTCTTATTTTAGATGTCATGATGCCAGGGCTTGACGGATTTGAAGTATGCCAAATCGTCCGGCAAAAAAGCGATCTCCCAATTTTATTTTTAAGCGCAAAAGAAGATGATGTTGATAAAATTGTTGGGCTTGGAATTGGGGGAGATGACTTTATCTCAAAACCGTTCAGCCCATCTGTTCTAACAGCGAAAGTAAAGGCGCATTTCCGGAGAAACCGTCTGCTTGGCAGTAAATCGAAAAGTGAGCATGAAGAAAATAGAATTATTTCCTATAAAGGGCTAATTATTGATCAAGATAATTATTCCGTGAAATTGGATGGGTATGACGTGCATTTATCCGTAAAAGAATATAAGATTTTAACGTTGCTCGCGGGAAATCCAAAAAGGGTCTTTACGACTGAACAAATTTTTCAAAATGTATGGGATGAAGATAGTTTCGGCGACTACCGAACGGTCATGGTTCATATTAGTAATTTGCGAAAAAAAATCGAATCAGACCCCGCAAATCCAGATTACATTTTAACAGTAAGGGGCGTTGGTTATAAATTTAATCATTTAGGTTGAGTTTTTGCTTGAGCTAAAAAACGACGTATCTCATCTACTGTAAGTCCTTCCTTTTTTGCTAAAAGCAACAATTCTACCCACTCTTTGTCTAACGCGCCTTGCTCGACTTTTTGCTCCTTCGTCCATTTACTCAAGGTAGTTACTCCTTTTTGTTGATTTTAAAGCCATTATACAACCGTCTATATAAGTGGTATTTAAATTTGTTTAAAGATTCGTTAAAGTTTTTACGCTTTTTAAAAAATATCGCCCAGCAAGGAGTGGAGATGAGAGTGAAAAGCAAGCAGGCCTATTTACCAGGTTATGATATTATTGAAGAGATGGAAACGAATGGTTTGTGGACGTTTTTTAAAGCGATTCAGCAATCTTCGAAACGCCCTGTTCTTATAAAAAAGCCCGCCTCCCCTCAAGATATCGCTGCTGCTACGCATGAATTTCATATGAAAAAAAATCTCCCAATCGAAGGAATTTTAAAGCCATATTCTTTAGAAAAATATAGGAATCAAGCCCTTCTTATTACGGAATTTTTCAAAAGTACTTCGCTAGAGACAATTTTAAAAAATAAGCCATTAGACATCCGTACGTTTTTAACGTTTTCGATCAAACTTACATCCATTGTGAACGATTTACATCATCATCAGGTCATTCATAAAAATATACAACCAGCGAACATTTTCGTTCAAATGAAAGAAAAAAATATAAAACTTACTGGGTTTTATCATGCCGCGACTTTAAAACGGGAAAATCACCAATCACATGTGAATCCTTATGTATTAGGGAGACAGGTTGCATTTATTTCACCAGAGCAGACAGGACGATTAAATCGCTTTCTTGATCATCGTTCCGATTTATATTCATTAGGTGTTGTATTTTATCAAATGCTAACTGGAAAGCTTCCTTTTGATATGGAAGATCCGATTGAACTTGTCCACGCCCATATTGCAAAAACACCGATTCCACCGAATTCAATAAATTCCGCTATTCCCCGACTTTTGTCAGATATCGTTATGAAATTGTTAGAAAAGATACCACAGTCCCGCTACCAAAGTGCATATGGTTTAAAAGAAGATTTGTTAGAATTCGAACGCAGATATTTGTTATCTAAGGCTGAACCGTCCTTTTCATTAGCCGGGAAAGATGCCCCGTCGCGAAGTGAATTTGGAGAAAAGTTGTTTGGAAGAAAAGAAGCTATAAAAACGTTGGTTCAAGCTTTTGAAAATTGCTCGAAAGGGAAGCATACATTTGCTCTTGTTCAGGGGCTGTCGGGCGTTGGGAAAACAGCATTAATTAATGAAGTGCAAAAGCCGCTCGTTAGGAAAAGAGGATACTTTATTTCGGGTAAGTTCGATTTATTGAAACGCCAAGTTCCATACGCCCCTCTTGTTCAAGCTTTTAAAGAGATATTGAAGCAAATATTGTCAGAGGGGGAAGAGAGAGTTGCGCATTGGAAAGAAAAATTAGAGTCTGAGCTTCAGACCTATTTACCTACCGTTGCAACAATACTTCCTGAAATACAATGGATTGTAGGCGGGCAAAGTGAACCGGAAACACTGACAGCACTAGAAACGCATAACCGGATTCTTTATTCCTTTGGTAAGCTTGTTCACGTGTTTGCAAATGAAGATCACCCCCTCGTGTTATTTTTGGATGATTTACAATGGGCAGATCAGGCAACATTAGATTTATTGCAATATATTGTTTCACAGCACGGTAAGCGGCATTTATTTGTCATTGGTGCATACCGTCATAACGAGGTGACATCGATCCATCCATTTCAAGTGATGTTAAACGAGCTGAAGAAGAAAGAGATTTCTTTTCTAACGATCGCGCTTGAACCGTTAGAAGAGCTACATATAAGGGAATGGGTGCAGCATCTTCTTTCTTGTACTGAGGAGGAAGCGGTTCATCTCGCTTCTTTCATTCAAAGAATTACGAAAGGAAATCCTTTTTTTACAAAACAACTCTTTCAAACTTTTTATGATCATAAATTTATCATCTTCGATGAAAATGAGAGAAAGTGGATAATTGATTTTGGACAGCTAAACAATCTATCCATTCAGGAAGATATTGTGGCATTTATCGCGGAGCGATTTTATAAACTGCCTACGGAAACGCAGGGCTTATTAAAGCTCGCATCGTGTATCGGAAACCAATTCGAACTAACCGTTTTAAGCGCTGTTAGCAATCAAGATGAATCAACAACTGCTAAGCTGCTTTGGAATGCGCTAGAAGAAGGGTTAGTCTTGCCGCTTAGTCCAGAGTATAAGTGGATCTATCCAGATGAAGAATTACAAGGCAAAGAGGGGCAACCGCTTGTATATAAATTTTTACATGATAAGGTTCAGCAAGCTGTATATTCAACAATGACGGAATTGGAACGAGAAGATAGCCACCTAACAATTGGCCGGCTGATCGCGTCGTATTATAAACAAAAGAATACATTAGAAGAAAATATTTTTGAAATCGTAAACCACTTTAATCAGTGTCGTTACCGGTTAGCAAATGAGGAAAAAATCCGATTAGCAAAATGGAATGTCCTAGCTGGACAAAGAGCGAAAGAAGGAGCTGCCTTTGAAGCATCCCTTTCATTTTATGAAATGGGAAATGAATTATTAGGGGACAACCGATGGGAAAACCATTACGAACTAGCCGCTAAAATCACGGTTGGACTTGGTGAGACAGCTTACATCAACAATCAATTTGAGTTTGCGGAAGAACTGTTTAATGAAGCATTATCGAAGATCCACTCTCGGGAAGAAAAGCTCAGAATATATAACCTAAAAATCACCTTGTATACCCATTTGCATCGTGTAGAGGAAGCGGTTGATTCCGGTTTGAGAGCTTTAAAGTTATTCGGGTGGAAATTAAACAAAAGACCCGGAAAACTAGCAGTTGCTATCGAATTTATCCAAACAAAAATCGCATTAAAAAATCGAAAAGCGGAAGATTTAAAGCAATTGCCCGAAATGATGGATGAAGAGCAGAGGCTGATTATGCAAACATTTATTAATCTTAATGCCCCTGCTTATCATGTTGATCAAAATTTGGCAACGATGTTAATGCTGAGAGCCTTTCATTTTACATTAAAGTATGGGACATCAGATTTGACGGCGCTCGTTTATAACAATTATGCGCTGATTTTAAGCGCTGGCTTTCATAATTATGTGGATAGTTATGAATTTGGCAATCTTGCACGTTACTATGCAGAGAACAGCCGAAACAGCCATATCATCGGGAGAACGTATTTTGTATTTGGAAGCTTTATTAACCACTGGAAAAATCATGTTATGAATAATGAACAGATTTTGGAGCATTCACAGCAATATTGCATTGAATCCGGAAATTTCCATCTGGCGGGTGCGAACAGCCCTTTTCTTTGTTTAGCTAGCTTTTTAAAGGGACATCGCCTACAAGAAACAGCAGATTTGATTCAAAAGCAGCTTCAATTTTCGAAACAAATTCAATATACGTTATCGAAAGATTTTTTGAACGAGGTAAACGATTGGATTGCCGTTCTAAGTGGGCAGCATAAGGAACCGAATTGGAATTTTGTGGAAATCCTAGACGATGAATCTGTAGAAATTATTCATTATACGATACGCCTTCAGCTCGCATACTTGCTTAATGAACCGTCAGTTGCTAAACGTTTACTGAGCAAATTGAGCAAGCTCGTTGACAAATCGCTCGTGCTTATTATTGCACCAGACTATTATTTTTATGAAGCATTATGGCTTGCGAGGAATTTTGAAGAAACAAATATGAAGGAGAAAAGGAAGACCTTAAAACGCATCAAAAAAACCTTACTGTTATTTAAGCGATGGGCGGGCCATTCTCCGGATAATTACGAGCATAAATATGATCTGATTAAGGCGGAAGAAGCACGAATTAAAAAGAAACCAACAAAAGCAAGCTTATATTTTGAACAAGCCGTTCAAAAAGCGCACAAAAACGGGTTTAATCAAGATGAAGCCATTGCAAATGAGTGTGCAGGCCGTTATTATTTTTCCCGTGGTTTTTATCGTTTTGCTAAAATGTATTTGTTGGCGGCCGTAAGAGCTTATGAGAAATGGGGGGCAGAACGAAAAGCAGTACAACTAAGAAAAGAATTTGCTGACCTGCTTAGCGAACACCTTCAAACCAAGGCTGTTGCACCATTTTCGATTGATTTACATGCGATCATGGGAGCAGCTAGGACGCTTTCGAGTGAAATCGTTTTGGAAAGATTAATAGCCAAACTGATGGCCATTGTTTTTAAAAATAGCGGGGCTCAAAAAGGAATGATGTTTCTAACATTTAATGGCCAACTACAACCTGTAGCAAAAGGGAGTATAGATGAGGGTATAAGATTGATAAAGAATAAAGCGCAAGTTGATTATCCCCAACACATCATTCATTATGTCGCGAAAAGCCTTGAACCTGTTATTCTTTCAGATGCGGCCTTCAATGGGATGTTTACTGACGACAACTACATTAGAAAAGAGAAGCCAAAATCTGTTTTATGTTTTCCAATTTTGCATCAAGGGAAACTCGTCGGTATTGTCTATTTGGAAAATAATGCGATGATCCACGCTTTTTCCGTGGAAAGGATTGAAATCTTAAATATACTTGCTTCTCAGGCCGCCATTTCGATAGAGAATGCCTTTTTATACGAAAATTTGGAAATGAAGGTGAAGGAGCGTACTGAGCAGCTTGAAACAGCTTATGGGCACTTAGAGAAAGCGAACCAAGATTTAGCAGAAGCCGAAAAATCACGCCGCCAGTTTATTTCTGATATTTCTCATGATCTTCGTTCCCCAATTGCTTCTGTTCAAGGTTACATTGAAGCCATTCTTGATGGCGTCATCGATGGCAAAGAGGAGCAAATGCATTATCTTAAGAGAAGTCACGAGCGTCTGTTGACACTGAATGGCATGATCCATGATTTATTTGAATTGGCAAAGCTCGAAGCAAAAGGAATGTCTTTCGACATGGAATACCTTCTTGCTCATCAGCTTTTTGAACATCTTAGGAAGCAATTTGAGCATGATGTCATGAGTGCAAACCTAAAATTTGGGTCTTATATCGATAAAGCATCTTTCGATAATGATGATCCCCTCATAGAAGTAGACATTAGAAGAATTGAACAAGTTGTGCAAAATCTCGTTTCGAATGCGATAAAGTATACGGAATCAGGCGAAATTTGCTTTCAATTACGTTTTGATAGGCAAAAGCAAGAAATTATTTTTATTGTAAAAGATACAGGAACTGGCATTCCAAAAGATGAACTTCCGTTTCTTTTCGATCGCTTTTACACAAAGCCATCGAAAAGGAAAGAAGGCCACGGGTTGGGGCTGGCGATTTGTAAAGGAATTATTGAATTCCATCATGGTGAAATCACGGTTGAAAGTGAAGTAAATATAGGAACAAGTTTTGCTTTCCATCTTCCAGCTTATGTACCGTTAAAGAATGGACCATTAGAGCAAGTATCGTTATTTCGCTTAGAAAATGAAGGGGAAAATTAATGAGTGAACGTCCTGTTTTAAAAATACCGAAGACTAGATTAGAAAAAGTATTGGAAGTTGTATCGGTCATGTTGATTGGATTTATGTTTTTTCAAGTGTTCTTTTATTGGAGTGGCTTGCCAAATCGAATCCCAATCCATTTCAATGCGCGAGGGGAAGCGGATGGATGGGGAGGAAAAGAAAGCATTTTAGTGCTGCCTATTATTGGGTTGTTTCTGTTTAAAATAATGTTCTTCTTAAGTAAAGCGCCCCATATTTATAATTACCCTGTTAAAGTTACAGAAGAAAATGCCCCGAAGCTCTATTTGGAAGCGCGGAGGATGATGATTCTATTAAACTTTGAATCCACTCTTCTTTTAACAAGCTTGCATTGGGAAACGGTCCGCTCTGCTTTTGGAAAAGACGGGTTAGGTGCATGGGGCCTGCCGGTTTTTCTGCTTCTTATTTTTGGAACGATGGCCATATCCATCTTTCGCATGTTTCGCTTACGGAAAGTGGCTCCATAAAAGTGATAGACTTTTTTGGATAATCAGGATAAAATTGACATAGCCTATTGAACTAGGTATGAATGCTTACATGAAAAATCATATATTTAATAAGGAAGCAATGAACAGACCGTCGATATGTGGGCACTTGATTGTCTGGGAGCGAGTAGTGCAACCGGCCTAATTTGTTTATTGGGTCGGCATTTTTTGATCCTTACCGATTAAAAGGAGAGATAAAAATGAAAAAAGAACAATTGATAAGTAGGCAAATAACAGATATTCATCAAATTGACCGCTTACAAACCGATAAAAACTTAGAAGAAGCTTTGAAAGAGTTGGCTGATATTAAATATGCGCTCGATCAATCCTCGATCGTCGCCATCACGAATCAGAGAGGGGTTATTCTCTATGTCAATGAAAAATTTTGCAATATCTCCAAATATGAAGAACATGAATTGCTTGGCCAAGATCACAGAATTCTAAACTCAAACTGTCATTCCCGTGATTTTTTTAAAAACATGTGGGCGACGATAGGGAAAGGAAAAACATGGCGGGGAGAAATCCGCAACAAAGCGAAGGATGGTTCATTATATTGGGTAGATACAACAATCGTTCCGTTTTTGAACGAAAAAGGGAAGCCTTACCAATATATTTCAATACGAAATGATATTACGCTTCGGAAACAAATGGAAGAAGAGATCAGGCAAAGCGAGGCAATGTACCGTTTAATTACAGAAAATTCATCTGATTTGATTTCGATCATAGATAAAGAGGGGAATTTTACCTATGTATCCCCTTCTCACATAAATATTTTAAAATATGAGGAATTTGAATTAACGTCAAGCAAGCTGTTGGATTGGATACACGAAGATGATAGAGAAAATGTTTCTCAAAAAATCCAAAAGGTATTTAAAACACGAAGGCGATCTGCTCAACTGGAATTTCGTATTCGTAAGAAAAATGGAAAATACATGTATGTGGATACGAAAGTCAATTCCATTTTTAATGAAGCAAGAGAAATTAGCAGTATTGTGCTCGTGATGCGTGACATTACTGAACGCAAAAAAATTGAAAAAATAATCTATCACCTTGCATATCATGATGCATTGACAGATTTGCCGAATCGTAGACTGTTTATGAATGAATTAAGGGATGCAGTCAGTCAAGCGAAACAGTCTTCTTCAACTATTGCAGTTATGTTTATTGATTTGGATCGGTTTAAATATGTCAATGATTCATGGGGGCATGATACCGGTGATTATATTTTGACAGAGGCAGCCCGTCGCATTAGAAAGTCTCTCCGTTCGAATGATACAATCGGCAGGCTGGGCGGAGATGAATTCGCTGTTTTATTAAGAGAGGTTAAGGATAAGGAGGATGTTGAGCGTCTTACGAAGCGAATTCAAAAAAAATTCGAAGAACCGGTTGAATTCTCAGGCCAAACTTATTCGCTGTCTTGCAGTATTGGCATCGCACTTTTTCCAGATGATGGGCGAAAAGCCGATGATTTATTAACAAAGGCTGACACCGCACTTTACAATGTAAAAGATAAAGGCCGAAGCGGTTATGCTTTCTTTCATCCGGAAATGGAAGAAAAATCTTTGGAGCAAGTCCTGTTGGAAAATGAGTTAAGGAAGGCGATTGAGCTTGAACAATTTCATCTTGATTACCAGCCAAAAGTCGACTTTTCAACAGGCGAGTTAGTGGGGATGGAAGCCCTCGTACGTTGGGATCATCCGGACTTAGGCAGGATTCCTCCGAATCAATTTATTCCATTAGCGGAAGAAACAGGATTAATTGTACCTTTAGGGGAATGGGTGCTCCGCCGAGGATGCGAACAAAATAAAGAGTGGCAAGAGAAAGGCCATTCACCCATGAGATTGGCAGTCAATCTTTCTGTAAAGCAATTAGAGCACCCTGGCATCGTGCAGACGATCAAGAAGGTTTTACAAGAAACAAAGCTGGATCCGAATTGGTTAGAACTTGAAGTGACTGAAAGCATTTTTGCAGATGTTGAGCATGCAGCATCTCTGCTGCAGGAAATACGTAACTTAGGCGTTCATATTTCAATCGATGATTTTGGGACAGGCTACAGTTCATTCAGCTACATTAAGCACCTCCCCGTCGATACACTAAAGATTGATTCATCTTTCATCAGGGATATCCATCAAAATGAAGAAAGCCAAGCCATCGTGAAAGCTGTACTGACACTTGCAAAATCGCTAAGTATTAACGTTATTGCAGAAGGGATTGAAAACAAAGAACAGTTCAATCTTTTGAACGAAGATGGCTGCCAGCAAGGCCAAGGGTTTTTATTCAGTAAGCCGTTATCAAGCCAAGATTTTGAAAAATATTTACAAAACCAATAATCATGTTAGAAAAACAGAGAAATGCCAATTTGAGGGGGAAGAGAAAGTCTGAAATAACTCCTACGGGCAACCACTGAAAAAGAGGGCATAGGAAAACAAGCCATCTATTA
>NZ_QCZG01000016.1 GCF_003097615.1 Pueribacillus theae | reverse complement strand
CTGGCCAGTAACAAAGGCTTTCAGCCGTAGAGCAAACCACCCGTTCACACGGGTGGTTTTGATTGTTTCACTTTAAACGCCAAACGGCTGGCTTCTAAACAGTCTTTCCTCGGTTTTTTAAGGATATAATTTGGTTAACTAACGCAACCTATACATTAATCAATAAAATGGAGGTTATCTGCATTGAAATATGGAAAAGGTATTTGTACATTAATTAGTATAGGCTTGCTTTTCATCATTCTTATTGCTTGCCAGAATACAAATCAAGAGGGAAGAAACTCCCAGCCGCAATCATTAGAACAAACAAAGTATAACCAAGAGGATGATAATGATTACTTAGATGATCAGCCACAGCTTGCAGGGGGTTCAGAAAGGGACGTTCGAGAACCGCACCCTGTTTCAAACAATAAGTTACAAAAGGAATATCCCAACATCGTCTTTTTGCATGGTTCTCCAAAGAAAAATCAGGTAGCCCTAACATTTGATGATGGGCCAGATACCCGGTTTACCCCTCAGGTGCTTGACGTTTTAGCTAAGCATGATGTGAAAGCAACTTTTTTCCTAATAGGCGCTCGAGCAAAGGTAAATAGAGAAATAGCGAAACGAATCCATGATGAAGGGCATGCGATTGGAAACCACACATACTGGCACCCCAATTTACCGAAAGAGGAATTAGGAAGGTTGCATTGGGAATTGACGGAAACGGAGCAAGTGATCAAGGATATAACAGGATTTAAACCACGTCTTTTTCGTTCCCCGTATGGTGCTTTAAACGATGAGATGGTAAAAATGTTGGGTGAAAAGAATAATACGGTGATTGGCTGGAATGTTGACTCTCTAGACTGGAAACAACCTGGAGCTGACATTGTTTCAGATAATGTACTAAGCAGTGTGGGTTTCGGATCCATCATATTAATGCATGATGGCGGTGATTGGTCAATGGATCTATCCGGTACAGCACAGGCATTGGATAAAATTATTTCAAAATTAAAGAAAGATGGGACAAAATTTGTAACAGTACCCGAATTAATCGGCGTTCCTGAAGCAAAATAATTTATTCATCTTAAAATAAGCGGCATGAGGACTTAAGGCCATAAAAGCCTGAACAAAGACATCTATGACTGTAGAAATATACAGGGAGATAATTGATAAGGATTGGGGATTTCCTATATATAAAAAAGACACGAGCCAACAAGTGCGGCTCGTGTCTTTCTTCATATCTATTCTTTCTTTTCGCCTGAAGCTTTGTCCTCTTTTTTATCGCCTGTATCTGCTTTAGCATTTTCGTCTTCTTTATCTTGTTTAGGCTCTTCTTGTACTTTGAAAAGGTCTGTAAACTGCTTGTCTTGTACTTTGACATCACCGTTTTTAATAAGGTTGTTGAGGACTTCGTCATAAGGCTTTGCGTGTTGTGCCAAGTAGGCATTTTTCACGTCCTCACGGTTATTTTCTAATGTTTTTTCAGTACGCTTGTCAGCTTTAATAATATGGAAGCCGCTTGAAGATTTGACTGGCCCACTAATTTCTCCTTCTTTAAGCTTTAAAGAAGCTTCAATGAATTCTGGAACTAATTGGGATTCAGTCGTGACTTCTCCGATTTTTCCGCCTTCAGGAACACTTGCGGTATCTGTTGAGTATTCTTTAACCATATCTTCAAATTTGGCGCCTTTGTCAAGCTTTTCCTTTACTTCCTTCGCTTTTTTTTCATCTTTAACGAGAATATGCCTTGCTTCAACTACAGTAAACATATCTTTGTTTTCATTATAAAAATCTTTTAACTTTTCATCCGTCACTTTGATACCTTCTGTTGCCGCTTTTTGCCTTAGAAGGTTGAAGCGAATCTCATCTTTTAATTGATCCTCCGAGCCAAATCCGCTTTGCGCCAAAGCCATTTCGAATTGCTCGTCCGATTCGAAAGGCTCTTTAATTTTTTTAAGCTCATTATCTACTTCTTTTTTGGATACTTTATATTTTTCTTCAAGTAATTTTTTTTCAACAAGCTGCTGAATGACAGCATCCCCATTCTGTTTTTTCATCGCTTCATAAAATTCATCTTTTGTCACATTGCCTGCGTTTGTTTCAACAACGGCTTCTTTGTCTCCACCATTACAAGCGGCCAAACTAAAGACTGCCGCAGACATTGTGAGCGCAAGGAAAGCTTTTTTCATCCTAAACACTCCTACCTCGTAAATTTTGCACAACAATTAGTATAGCACACGTACCGTTTGAAATCATAACTTTCGTTAAAAATGAAAAAAATTACAAGATTGGCTTCAAATAAAAAGAAGAGTGACATCGGATCACTCTTCCCCGATCGTTTTGCCTGTTGGAAACAAGGGAATCAAGTAAACAAGACCTCAACATAAGAAGAGATAAGTAAAATTGTAATGGAAACGTTAATAAATCGAAAGACCTTCGGTTGGCGTTCTTCCGGAATATTGCGGTTTTGGCATAAAGAGTTTGTCATTGAATTAAAGATAAATAAACTAAATAACGCAAAGAAAATAAAAAGAATAAAAAAAGACATAAAATGTAGAACCCCCTTGAAAGAGTGAAACAGCTTTAGTACAATACACAAACGATTGCATCCGGGTCATAAGTAGGTGATAAATGAAATGGATAATATAAAAAAATGGAAAACGGCCTTCTTTAGTTTGTTAGTTTTTGTAGCTGTGATCATTGTTACGCTTGCAGTTTTATTATATCTGTTGTTTTCAGATGTGGAAACAGACCATCAACAGTATATCGCAAAAAATATTGATGGCAAGTCTATTTTTACAGTAGAAACGTCAAAGGAACGCCTAAATTATATTATTGCAACACAGCTTGAAAAATTAAAATATAATCGAAAAAATGTTGATTTCACAGTTGTCTTGAATGAAAAAGTAAATGTGGAAGGCCATTTAAATGTTTTTGATAGAAAACTAAGATTCCAAATGATTCTTGAACCGGTTGTCCAGGAAAATGGAGACTTGTTATTAAGGCAGGAAGCGTTTTATATTGGCGAGCTTCCGGTTCCAAGCAAACAGGTACTTAAATTTATGAACACAAGCGCCAAAATTCCTGATTGGATCATTATCGAACCGAATGAAGGCATCATCTACGTTGCTTTAAATCAAATCGAAGTCAGCGACGATATGTACGTCAAAGTCCGGACCATTGACTTGAAAAAAGATGACATTTCATTCGAAATATACGAATCCGTTGATAAATAAACCCCTTTGCCCATCGTTTGTCTTTGCTTAAAAAATAAGTATAAATTTTCTTTGCCGAAAATTTAAGGCCCACAGGAGGTGGGTCACACAGACGTTGCTCGCGCGTCCGTGGCGTTCTTAGTCTGTGTTCCTAAAACACGGCTTCTGTCCTCTGACTTCCTAAGAAAGAACGCATTAGCGTTTTTCTTAATTATGCCTTAAAGAGAGAATGGATTCAATCATAGACGGCCAAATAATAACTGCTGAACTTGTCAGCAGTTATTATTATTGAAAGGATTTTGTTGTAAAATAGGGAAGAGTACTAAAGGGAGTCGCTCATTGACTTGGAAAAAACGAAGGGGAAAAATTAAAATGTCTTCATTACAAGATAAAATAAACATGCTGGAATTTCACAATCATCTGCTCTTGAAAATGATTGATGGTAAAAAATTTCCTTTTTATGCATTAATCATTCAAAAAGGCATAACAAAAAAAGAAATGGATGATGTCTTCACATTGTGTGAAGAAGTGAACCAAAGATTTGAAATGCAGCAAGAAAATGGGCTCGTAGATGAAAAGCCGCTTTTATTGCATTTTGTTGGCATGTTGAATCCAAAATTGCCTGTAAAGGAAACAATCATAGCACTTTACGAGCAAAACTATTATCCTGCATTAATGGCGAAATTAGTTGACATGATAAATAAATTAGAATGATTCAAGAAAATGTTCTTTTTCATGTTTTGACTGTAAAGCTTGTTCTGCTTGTTCCAAAGAATGATTTGCCTGTTCGAAAGAAGCCTCAAAAAGTTGAGTGAATTCTCTGCCGTAAATTTCCCGAATAATACTCAAAATTTCAGGAAATTCAGGAAACTTTCCGTATAAACTTTTAAGAGGCAAACTGCCTTTTAATATAGAATCATTTTTCGGAGAATAGTTTTCCAGTGTCTCTGTAAGAAGTTTTTCTCCTTCTTTTGTAATATACACGTAAGTATTTCGTTTATCGTCATCTTTTTTTGAAAATGTCAAATAACCCCGCTCTTCCAACTTCTTTGAAAAGTTAAAAGCGGTGGAAACGTGCATCACACCATACTTTGAAATATCAGAAATCGTTGCCCCGTCCAAGTAATGGGCAATCCATAAAATGTGATGCTCGTTTATATTTAAACCGAAAGGTTTAATCCAATTTTGCCAATCTTTCTCCACAACCTTCCACAGTGCTTTGCTAAGTTGTCCAACCTTATAACTATACATTAAAGCATCCCGCTTTGATAACAAATCTTCTTTCATTGCAGTGGGCCCCCCCTTGTACATTAAAACGCTTACTTATCATTATGCCAGTAAAACAAAAAATAATAAAGAGAAAATTCTCTTTTTTTACAATAAAAACCCTATTTGGTTTTCCTTATCTCAATTGCGGCTTGCTCGGCCTTGGCTTTAAGCGCTTCAATGTCTGCTTTAAGTGTTTGAATGGAAGGATCCACTTCTTCTTTCCAATTGATTACATCTGTTTTTAAATCGCTGCCGATAGTTTTGATTGTTTCTTTACCCACTGCACTCAGCTTTACGATATTGTTTTTTAATTCGATCGTATCTCTTTTTAATTCGTTGGCTGTTGTTTTCAGCCTGATTCGTACGTCGGAAAAATCATTCCGTAATTCTTTACCCGATTTGGGGGTGCTCAATAGCACGGCTAAACTTCCAGCCAATGCACCTACTATAAATCCTGCCGCATAAGATTGTAGCTTTGACATTTTAAATTCCTCCCAGTGTGTTAGTATATGTGAAAAGTATATAGTAATATCAACAGAGATCCTATCATTTTTATTCTTCTTCCTTTGCTTAAATCCTTTCCCTTTTATTATTAAAAATATGCCTGATATTAAAAAAAGTCGAAATTTAGACATCAATTAGTTACCAAGGAGGGACGGACAGATGGTGTATTATAAAAGACTTGATTTGCCTGACAGCGGTGTTTATTTGTATGAAAGCGCACATCCAAAAGGAGAATATGTATCCCATCATTATCATGACCAATACCAAATTCTCTATGCGTTAAAAGGGGAGGGAGAAATTGAAATAGATGGAAAAAGGCAAAATTTCTGCGAAGATAGTGTCCTGTTTATTGTTCCTAATTCCATCCATTCTATTTACGCATCTCATAAATTGACAGTTCTCGTTTTGGCTTTTTCGGAAGAATCGTTAGGTTCTTTTGTGGACAAAGGGCTGTTACATTTTTTTCAGAATGCCTCTAAGCATTTTGAATTGGATTTTGTATCCGCAAGTGAAATAAGGCAGTTATTTAGAAAGATGCTTTTTGAACAAACGAATTATGATCAGCTTTGTCAGTTTACAGGCTCCATTTATTTGTTAGAAACATTAATCATCCTAATTAGACTTCTCAAAATGAAAAAATTTAATGATGCCAATGATATGCGTTCAATCCAAATGAAAGAATACATAGACAAGCATTACTTTGAAGAAATTACGGCTGAAAATTTATCTTCTAGATTTGGCATTTCAACTCGGTATATGAATGATATTTTCAAAGCAAAGTACCATGAAACTCCGTTGCAATATTTACAAAAAGTGCGCATCAATCGAGCGCAAGAACTTCTAAACAAAACGGAAAAGGAAATTGTCTCCATTTGTTTCGAAGTAGGCTATGAAACACTTTCAACTTTTTACCGTACATTTCGTAATTTAGTAGGCATGTCTCCACATAAATACCGGACGCTCAATCAAAATCGCCTTGAAAATTAACAAAAACATTCTGTATGATATGTTCTTCCTAAATTAAGAATCTTTTCTAAATTTCACAAGACTTCTTTAGTGGAAAAAATGAAAATAAAGAGAAGAAAGCAATTTCAGTAAATTCTAAATGAGGGGGAAAAAGGATGTCGTTTATTAGGAAATTTTCAGTTCTAGCTTTTTACTTATTTGCAATACTGCTTATTGCTGCAGGCTGTGGAAATTCCCAAAGTTCGACTGAAGGAGAAGGGGAGAGTGGCAAAAAGGTAGCCAATAAGGGGAATAGTGAACAGGAAAAATATGTTATTAAATTTGCTCACGTCGTAAGTGCATCAACAGCAAAAGGAAAAGCAGCGGAAAAATTCGCTGAAGTCGTAAGCGAAAAGACAGATGGCCAAATTGAAGTTGAAATTTATCCTGATTCACAGTTGGGAAATGATAGAGAGATTATAGAACAAATGCAATCAGGAACAGTTCAAATGAACGCCCCATTTACAGGTGTACTACCATCCTTTGTTAAACAGTTTGAAGTATTTGATTTGCCATTTATATTTTCCAGTACGGAAGAAGCAAAAAAAGCGATGCAAGGTGAGTTGGGTGAACAACTTAATCAATATTTAACGCAGCAAGGACTTCGCGGTCTCGGGTATTGGGACGGGGGTTTGAAGCATTTGACGAACTCGGTAAGGCCGATTGAAAAACCGGAGGATATGAAAGGCTTAAAAATTCGTACATCCCAAAGTCCTTTATTAATTTCGCAGTTCCAAGCTTTAGGTGCAGGCGGAGTGTCCATTGATTTTGCCGAATTGTATACTGCTCTTCAAACGAAAACAGTCGATGGACAGGAAAATCCCCTATCCAACATCGTAAGCAAGAAACTTTATGAGGTGCAAGATTATTTAACAATAAGCAGCCATGGCTACATGGGCTATGTGTTGATGATTAGTGAAGACTTTTATCAAAGCCTTCCGAAAGATTTGCAGACAGCCATTGACGAAGCGGCAAAAGAAGCTAGTGAGTGGCAATGGAAGCAGGCTGCCGCTGATGAAGAGGAATATATGAAAGTGTTGGAAGACTCAGGAATCGAAATAACTGAGCTAACGGCAGAAAATCGGGAAGCATTTATTGAAGCAACAAAAAAAGTTTATGACGAATTTAAAGAGATTGATGGAAGTGAAGAGCTTTTAAACGCCATTAACGGTGAAAAATAAAAAACGCGGACGGCTATTGCCGTCCATATTTACACTATTCAGAAACCGTTTTTATTTTGGCAAGAAGTTTAGTGAACGCAAAGTTTTTGACGTTAGGAGAGAACACATTGGGGAAGATGAATAACATCTTGAATCATTTTGAAGAATATATTGGTGTCTTATCTCTAATTCTCACTTCATTCATTGTTTTTGTGCAAGTTGTTTTACGTTATGTTTTTAATTATTCGTTGCATTGGTCTGAAGAAGTAGCACGCTATTTAATTATTTGGTTTATTTTTATCGGAAGCAGCATTGCTGTTAGGGAAAAGGCACATGCAGCGGTGGATGTGTTAGTCGTTTATTTGCCCAGCTATCTTAAAAAAGTATTTTCACTTTTAGCAAATTTTGTCGGTATTCTATTTTGTCTCATCCTCATCGTTTCAGGATATGAAACCGTTCTTAACGTTATTAAGTTCGGAAATGTGACGCCTTCTTTAGGACTTCCTATGTATATTCCGTATTTAGCTTTACCGGTTGGGGGGTTCCTCATGATGATTCGCTTTTTACAATTGTTCATTTCAGATATAAAAAGCTTTCGAAATCCAAACGGATTATCAGATGAACGAAATGAGGAGGTGGCAAAGCGTTGATCGTCTTATTTATCTTTTTTGCTTTGTTGCTGCTTAGTACTCCAATAGCTGTTGCTATTGGTTTGACAAGCTTTATTGCCCTTATAAAAAGTGGTATTTCAATTGACGTTTTTTCTAGAACAATGTTTTCTGGGATTGATTCTTTTTCGCTGATGGCTATTCCATTTTTCGTTTTTGCAGGAGATTTAATGCTTGCTGGAGGAACTTCAAAAAGATTAATAGATATGGCCAGAAAATGGGTGGGATGGACGACTGGAGGTTTACCGATTGCAGGTGTTCTAGCTTC
Organism: Pueribacillus theae; assembly: GCF_003097615.1. Classification (NCBI taxonomy): domain Bacteria; kingdom Bacillati; phylum Bacillota; class Bacilli; order Caryophanales; family Bacillaceae; genus Pueribacillus; species Pueribacillus theae. The sequence goes on along the minus strand of NZ_QCZG01000016.1, from coordinate 68,272 downwards.
GATGTTTTTTGCTGCGCTATCCGGATCAAGTCCAGCAACTGTAGCTGCTATAGGTGGAATTATGATTCCTTCTATGAAAGAAGCGCGTTATTCTCCGAAGTTTGCCGTTGGTTTAATGTGTGCAGCTGGTTCTCTAGGAATTATCATTCCTCCAAGTATAACATTGCTTGTATATGGCGCTGTAGCGGAAGTGTCTATAAGCCAGCTTTTTATTGCGGGAATTATACCAGGTATTTTTATCGGACTAGTTCTTATGGTGTTTAGCTATATTATTGCAAAAAAGCAAGGGCATAAACCTGATCAAAAAGCGAGCTGGAAAGAGGTATGGATATCGTCAAGGAATGCAATATGGGGAATTATAATGCCGCTTATCGTTTTAGGAGGTATTTATTTTGGAATATTTACGCCAACTGAGGCCGCTGCAGTTGCGATTATTTACAGCTTGATCATTGGTTTCTTTATTTATAAAGAGCTAACTATTCGTGAATTGTTTAAAGTTGCTAAACGCTCTGTCATTACTTCTTCAATGATTATGCTCGTCATCGCGACGGCAAAAGTACTAAGCTGGTATTTGACATTTGAAAAAATCCCAACTCAGATTGCATCAGTCCTCCTTGAATATGCTACATCACCATTAATGTTTTTAATTTTAATTAATATTTTACTGTTAATTGTAGGTATGTTCATGGATTCTAGTGCTGCAGTATTAATTTTAGTTCCACTCTTTTTACCGATAGCTATCGAAATGGGGATAAGTCCTATTCATTTTGGAGTTGTGATGATTGTAAACCTTGCGATTGGAATGTTAACCCCTCCTTTCGGTTTAAATTTGTTTGTAGCATCGGGGATAAGCAAAATGTCGCTAACGAGTGTTACTCGAGGTACAGTGCCATTTATTATCGTGTTAATTGCAGCCCTTTTGGTGATTACGTTTATTCCGCAGCTTTCACTTTTTCTACCTGATCAAATTTATGTTAAATAACAGGATAAACAGTGAAAGATCAAGCTAGTTAATTGAGTAGGGACATGGTATTCAACAATGAAGAACTAAGGTGAATCTCATGGTCAAAATACGATTTTTTAAGGAGGGGGTTATTTTCCCTCCTTTTCATATGTATAAATTTAAATAATTTGATTCCAAAATTATATAAAACTTTTTAATAATGGTGGGTAAAACACCGAATTGAGTTTCCCTTCCTTATGGTACGTAAATATGAGTGACGAATACATTTACACAATATATAGAATAGATTAAATTTTTATTTTAAATCCAATCCTTAGAAAACGATTCCAATATTTATAAGACAGTGGTGTATTAATATAGTACTTTTTAAGCATGAAACAGTTCTATAAAACTATATGAAATCACTTTAGTCGGGGAGGCATTTCAAGTGGAATCGGTAGATGTATTGATAATTGGGGCTGGCGCCTCAGGTTCAGTTGCAGCCTATCATCTTGCGAAGGCAGGTTTTTCTGTCGTTTGTCTGGAGCAAGGGGGATGGGTAAAACAAACAGAATATCCAGGGAATCATGCGGCTTGGGAGTTATTATCACAGAAGCGTTGGCATCCTAATCCGAATGTTCGTCAACTTGCGATTGACTATCCGGTTAACACGGAAGAATCAGATGTTAATCCACTTATGTACAATGCTGTGGGGGGCGGTACTATTCTTTATGCAGCTCAATGGCATCGATTCCGCCCATCTGATTTTCGTGTTAAATCGTTGGATGGGGTTGCAGATGACTGGCCATTCTCCTATGAAGATTTAGAGCCATATTATCGGCAAATGGATCTTGAAATAGGGGTTTCAGGACTGGGAGGGAACCCGGCCTATCCGGAAGGAAACAATCCACCTTTACCTCCGTTGCCGATAGGTAAAGTTGGAAGAAAAGCTGCGGAAGGTCTAAATAAACTTGGTTGGCATTGGTGGCCTGGATACAACGCCATTCCATCACGTTCTTATAGAAACCTTAATAAATGCGCTCTTCGAGGAACATGTTTGACTGGATGTGCGGAAGGTTCAAAGGCATCAATGGATCTTGTCTATTGGCAGGAAGCAAATAATAATGGGGCCAAGCTCGTTACTGGAGCACGAGTGAAAGAAATTACTGTGAATGAGAGAGGTCTGGCAAAAGGTGCAGTGTACATTGATCGGAGAGGCCGTGAACATTTTCAACCGGCTTCTGTGGTCATCTTAGGAGCAAATGGTGTGGGTACCCCACGATTACTTTTACTATCTAAATCAGCCAAATTTCCTGAGGGTCTTGCAAATTCCTCAGGTTTGGTCGGTCGACGTTTGATGATGCATCCATTTGCTGTCGTTCAAGGGCAGTTTGAAGAGAATTTAGAGAGTTGGGTTGGCCCAACAGGGGAACTTATTAATTCGATGGAGTTTTATGAGACAGATGAGAAACGTGGATTCGTCCGCGGGGCTAAATGGGACCTAATGGGTACCGGTGGACCGTTGGGAATGCGCTCAGCATATGGTGGACGCCCTATTAAAGAAGCTTGGGGTGAAAATTTCCATCGCAGCGTAAAAAAGAACCTTGGACGCTCTGTAGCCTGGGGGATTATTGCAGAAGATCTTCCGGATGAAAATAACCGTGTAGTTCTAGATGATCTTGAACTAACTGATTCTGACGGGATTCCCTCACCAAAGGTTATTTATAAAATGTCAAACAATACCCGAAACTTAATGGAATTTCATATAGAGCGAGCTAAAGAATCATTAGATGCGGCTGGTGCAACTGATACGTTAGCAAGTCCACTTATGAAAGATTGCGGATGGCATTTGTTAGGAACTGCTCGGATGGGGAAGGATCCGGAAACTTCCGTTGTAAACGAGTGGTGTCAAAGTCATGATGTCCCCAATCTGTATATCATAGACGGCAGTGTATTCGTCACTTCAGCTGGCGTAAATCCAACAGCTACAATCTGTGCCATTGCCTTACGCGCGGTGGATCACATGATTCAAGAAAGAAGAAATCAGGAGGTGCCAGTATGAGTTACGGATTCATAAAGGAACAATATAAGGTAATGTTACAATCCATTGCGGATGAATTAATACCTCCGTTTGAAGAAATGCCATCTGCTAGTGAAGCGGAGGTAGTTACAGTTTGGGCTGAAGAAGTGTTAAATCTTCGCCATGATCTGCGTCAACCATTCTTTCGGGCATTACGTCAGCTAAAAGAGAAAGAATCATTAGGTTCCCAAGATAGCCTAGCCTATCTTCAAGAAAATGATGCAGAAGCATTCAATGCTTTAGGTCTCATTTTATCAGGTGGCTATTTATTAAATCCTGCTATCCGTTCTAAACTTGGTTACCCAGGTCAAGTATCACGGGTTAATTACGACGTAGAAGACACCCCTGATTACATGTGTGCAGGTCTATTGGACCCCGTAATTAAACGCGGACCAATTTATCGTCCGGTTTATCACGCTGCAACCGTCCGTAAGACCCCTACTTCAAGACTTTAGATGAATCGAAGAAGTCTAAGTGGGAGATAACGGACTTTACGCCCGATCAGTCTCGTTATCGAGACTACGAACGAAATGAGTTAGCGAGAATTATACTCTGTGAGTGGCTAACCATTATTATTAACGTTTAATATTTTTGGATTACTCGCAATATTGGGGTGGCCTATCTCAACCCTGTTAAAAATTAAATTTTTAATACTCCCAAATTTTAAAAAAGTGAAACTAAAATACATTGTGTTTGGAGGGGTATAAATGTTTAAAGGAAACTTATTGTTTATGTTTGGAAAGGTTGCTTTAATTTTGTCGATGGCCTTGGCAATTTTAGTTGGTTGCGCAACGAAAAGCAATTCCTTTAACCAAAGTGAAAAAGAAACAGAAAAACAAGATCAGAAGGATGGATATAAGATTGCATTAAGCAATTCTTTTGCTGGTAATTCATGGCGCTCACAAATGTTAAATGTTTTCGATGCCTATGCTCAAAAGAAGAAGGATGCTGGCGAAATTGATGAGTTTTATTCCTCTAGTTCTGGAAATGATCCGCAAGCGCAAATCAATGAAATTCGTAACATGATATCACAGGGATACGATGCAATCATTGTCGACGCATCATCTCCTACCGCCCTTGTTCCAGTGTTACACGAGGCGGTAGAGCGAGGAATTGTAGTAGTAGCATTCGATAATACAGTTGAATCAGACAAAGTGTATAACGTTAATACCGACCAAGTAGAATTTGGAAGAATTCAAGCAGAGTGGTTAATGGAACAGCTCGGTGGTAAAGGAAACATTCTATTGATCAAAGGGATTGAAGGAATTCCGATTGACGAAGATCGTGACAAGGGACATCGTGAAGTTCTTGCCAAATATCCAGATGTTAAGATTTTAGCTGAAGGTTTTGGTGATTATGATGATGCGACAACATCAGTTGTTATTAATAACATGCTTTCAGCACATAAATCAAAAGGAATCGATGGAATTTTGACTCAGGGTGGGGGAGAAAATGCTATTGTAGAGGCTTTAAAACAGCATCAAATTGATCCATCAACGATTCCTTTTACTGGTGAAATGTTAAATGGTCTCTTCCGGCACATGAAAGAAAGTAATGTAAAAGCCTTTGCAACGAATCAACCACCTTATTTAAGCGCCGCTGCTCTTGATGTTGCTCTTAAAGTATTAAATGGTGAAAATGTTGAGAAAAACACCATTGTCCCACTTCCAACAGCTGACAATGCTGATCTTGATAAGTGGTATGTACCTGGTCAACCTGATAATTTTTATGTCACATGGACCGACCCGGAAAATACATTCAAGTTAGAGCTTGAGGATGTTTTGAAATAGTTTATGAAATGAAAAATTAGTTACTTATAGAAAAGTACTTTATACACCTATTGGAGGTGCTGATAGATGCTGCACTTGGCTGACGAACCAACTAATATCTCGTTAACTCCTGCTATTCTGGAAATATCACAAGTCTCTAAATCATACGGAGGGGTACAAGCATTAATTGATTGTACTTTCTCTTGTAGGAAAGGAGAGGTCCATGCATTGCTTGGTGAAAATGGGGCAGGGAAAAGTACATTAGTTAAAATACTTTGTGGTGTTGTGAAACCTGATTCGGGAACAATTCGATTTAAGGGAGTAAGTACCCAGTTTGATTCACCGGTGGATGCTTCCCATAAAGGGATTGTAGCTGTATTCCAAGAACTTTCCCTTGTACCCGATTTATCTGTTGCAGAAAATGTGTACTTAGGTCATGAACCTAAAACGAAATGGGGTCTCATTGATTTCAAGAGAATAAATAAACTGACAAGGCAGTTGTTTGAAGAATTAGGGATGGATATTTCTCCCGAGAGCTTAGTGCGTGATCTCTCATTGTCAAATCAGCAATTGGTTGAAATTGCAAAGGCTTTATCACGCGATCCTGAAATCATTATTTTTGACGAGGCGACATCTGCTTTAGGTACACAAGAGGTAAAATTGTTATTTTCTCTAGTTAAGCGGCTAACAAAACAGGGGAAAACGATTATTTTTATTTCTCATCGCATGGATGAATTACAGCAGATTGTCGACAGGGCTACAGTATATAGAGACTCGCGCTATGTGTCTACTTTTGAATGGGGAACAGTTACAAATGAGCAAATAGTCAATATGATTGCGGGGCGGGATGTAAATCAAACCTATCCTGATAAATCTATACTTTTAGATAATGAGATTGCACTGGAAGTGAGGGATCTTAATTCAAGTAGTTTTTATGGTCTAAATCTTCAAATTAGAAAAGGCGAAATACTTGGTATTGCAGGGCTTCAAGGCCATGGGCAAAGTCAATTCCTTCAGGCATTGTTTGGTGTTTATCCTGCCAGAGGAGAAGTGAGAGTGTTCGGTAAACAAATACCACTTAATGGACCGAAATCAGCCATCAATTCAGGGATCGCCTTAGTTCCAGAAGATAGAAAAAATGACGGATTACTATTGACACGCTCTATAAAAGAGAATTTGTCACTCATGACATTAGATCGAAGGCAAAATCTAGGTTTTATTCAAACTAGTAAAGAAAAAAATGCAGTTTATCATGCGATTGAACAATTGAAAATCAAGACACCTCATGTGGAGCAAGAGGTCGGAAGTTTAAGTGGCGGTAACCAACAGAAGGTTGTTATTGGCAAGGCGATTTTAACAGAAGCTGACATTCTCTTATTAGCCGATCCAACCCGTGGAATAGATATAGGTACGAAAATAGAGGTCTATCAGTTAATAAGGGATTTAGCAGATCAAGGTAAATCCATTATTTTTTATTCAACTGAAATACCTGAATTAGTCGGAATGTGTAATCGAGTGGCTGTATTTAAACAGGGAAGAGTATCCTGTATCCTCGAAGAAGAAAGCATTACCGATCGAAATATTATTAATGCTGCTCTAGGTGTCGCTTAGGAGGTAACGAAGTGAATCGATTTCGGGATTTTTTAGAATCGGTATTTTATAGACGAAATAAGGAAGCCATCTTGGCTTACGTCATTTTGTTAGCAATCCTTGTTCTATACTCTTTAAACCAGAATGATTTTTTTTCGAGGTATGGCTCCCAGTCCATTTTTAATCAGGTCATTACACTTGTTGTTGCCTCTTTAGCTCAGACACTAGTAGTGTTAACAAGAGGCATAGATCTTTCTATTGGGGCGATGATTGGTTTAACTAATTCCATTGCAGCAACTATTATGGAGCCTATCTCCAATATGGTTACTAACCAGTGGCTTGGAATAATAATTACAATCTTTATTGTACTAGCGGTTGGGTGTATTGCTGGTCTGCTTAACGGGTTGATTATTGTGTTTGGTAGATTTCAACCGATCATCGTTACTTTAGCTACCGCTTCCATCTTTGGAGGAATTGCTTTGTACATTCGACCGACACCTGGTGGAAGTGTACCTTACGTTTACTCTGAAGTTTTGACTGGACGAATCCTTACCTTTATTCCAGTATCCGCGGTAGTATTAGGTATATTTATCTTTCTTGTTTGGTTCCCTCTTCGTCGTTCAAAGCTTGGTCAGTCGATCTATGCGATTGGTGGAAACGAATATTCGGCATTTGTATCAGGAATCAAGATCAATCGAACGAAGCTATGGGCCTATACACTAGCGGGTCTATTTTCAGCCTGCGGTGGATTATTACTTACCGCCCAAACTGCTTCAGGGGATCCGTTAGGAAGTAATTTATTTACACTGAATTCAATTGCTGCTGTTGTGCTTGGAGGAACGACCTTAGCGGGTGGTCGAGGAGGATTTGTCGGTGCTGTAGCGGGTGCATCTATATTATCTCTTGTGTTGGGTCTTCTCATTTTTTGGGGAATTCCATCATTTTATCAAAATGCCGTTCAGGGGCTTATTCTTCTGCTAGCGCTTTCAATTGGAGTACTACCACAGTTAGGGAGGAAACTAAAGTTCTTAAAGGTTAATGGTAAAGGGGAAACACCATGAATATGGAGCAGGTTAAATTGAAATCATTGGAAAATAGTTCAGCGATTAACGTTTTTAAGAAGTTTGGGATACTAAAGATTTATTTAGTCATGACTGGATTATATATGGTTTCAGGGCTAATACAACCGAACTATTTTTCTGTAGACCACATTATGCAGTTACTGCTAATATCTTCGTTTCTAGGAATTGTTGCGATTGGTCAAACACTAGTTATTTTAACTGGTGGTCTCGACTTGTCTGTTGCCTACATGTTGAATTTAGGCGCGGTCATTATGACTCAAGTTTCTGTTGAACATGGAGGAACAATAGCGTTACTAGTTATGCTATCTGCAGGCCTAGTTTTTGGTGCACTTAACGGTATTGGTGTGGCGTACTTGCATATCTCACCAATCATCATGACGCTAGCCATGGGGAGTATCCTTAAAAGTGTTACCTATGTTTACACTAGTGGAAATCCAAAGGGAACTGCACCAGAGTTCCTGAGATTTTTGGGAACTGGATCGTTTTTAGGGATAAAAATGGCGATTTGGATTTGGATTCTTTTATCTATATTCGTGGTGGTTTTATTATCAAAAACGACTTTTGGAAGAAAGTTGTATTCAATAGGAACGAATGCAAACGTATCCTATCTATCTGGTGTGAAAAACAACTATATTATTATTCTCGTGTATATGCTTAGTGGATTGTTTTCGGTTCTAGCAGGTATGATGTTGGTTGGTTACTATGGTTTATCCTATATTGGAATGGGTGATACATTCTTACTTCCTTCTATTGCTGCTGTTGTAATCGGAGGCACATCGATTATGGGAGGTCGTGGAGGTTATGCAGGTTCATTGGCAGGAGCTGTTATCATCTACATCTTAATGAGTATTACAACCGTATTCGATATGAACGATGCGGGTAGAGAAATTATTTATGGCCTTGTCATTCTTATCGTTCTATTTCTTTACAGCAGGGAAGCGAATAAAAGATAATTGGAGGGGTTTAAATGAAAGAGTACATGAATGGAATGGATTGTTTACATTATATAAATGGCGAGTATGTTGCTCCAATAAACGGTAAAACGTTTGAAAATATTAATCCAGCTACAGAAGAGGTTATTGGTAAGGTTGCAGAAGGCGGCGAAGAGGAAGTAAATATGGCTGTCGAAGCAGCTAAAAAGGCATTTAACAACGGATGGAAAAATACCAAATTAAGTGAGAGAGCAGCCATTTTGCGCAAAGTTGGCGACCTTATTTTAGAAAAGAAGCAAATACTTTCGAGATTGGAAACCTTCGACACTGGGAAGCCTTTATGGCTATCAAGCACTGTTGATATTCCACGTGCTGCCGGAAGCTATCACTTTTATGCTAATTTTATTTCTGCTATGGGTACAGACGCTTACCCAATGGAAGTGGGGGCCATGAATATTGTCGTCCGACGCCCACTGGGAGTCGTGGGGATGATCAATCCATGGAATTTACCACTATTATTATTAAGTGCCAAACTTGCTCCATGCTTAGCAATGGGGAATACGGTAGTGTTGAAGCCAGCGCGATGGACACCTATGACAGCCACCTTACTAGGAGAAATTTTCAAAGAGGCTGGTTTGCCAGATGGTGTTGTCAATATTGTTAATGGAGCGGGTAGGTCAGTGGGGGAGGCAATTGCCGAACACCCTGATATTCGGGCGATTGCTTTTACTGGGGAGACGTCAACTGGGAAGAATATTATGAAAACCGGGGCTGAAAGCTTGAAGAGGTTTTCCTTTGAACTTGGCGGGAAAAATCCAAATATTATTTTTGCAGACTGTGATCTTGATGAGGTGATTGAAACAACATTAAAAAGTAGTTTTATTAATCAAGGTGCTGTATGTCTATGCGGTTCTAGAATATACGTGCAGCGTCCCATTTATGAAGAATTTCTAACAAGATTTGTGGCTCGTACTCGTGAACAAATAGTAGGTGATCCGCTTGAATCAAATACAAATATTGGTGCTTTAATTAGTAAGCAACATTATGAACGGGTACTTGAATATATCCAATTAGCAAAAGAAGAAGGGGGCAATATATTAACCGGAGGGGGCAAAGTGGAAGAATTAAAGCAAGGTTATTATATACAACCGACCGTCATCGTAGGTTTAGATCAAAATTGTCGGGTAAGTAAAGAGGAAATCTTCGGACCGGTAGTCACTATCCATCCCTTCGACACCGAGGAAGAAGTGATCGAGCTTGCTAATGATACACATTATGGCTTAAGTGCATCGGTTTGGACGAAGGATAGTCATCGAGCACTACGTGTGGCACACCAAATTGAAGCTGGGACGACATGGGTTAACACATGGTTTCTTAGGGATCCAAGAGCACCTTATGGTGGTGAAAAACAAAGCGGTATTGGACGTCAAGGGGGAATGTTTAGTTTAGACTTTTATAGTGAGGTCTCTAATATCTGCATTAAGTATTAAAAAGTTAAGATTCTCAAGTCTATAAACTTTTTATATATGGTTGTGCTCACCCTTCTTTTAAAGTTATTTTCGAGAGGGGTGGGTTATTTAATTGCACTGTTGAATCTATTACAACTATGGAAGAGTGGGAATAATCTAAAATATTTTTTATAATGGAATTAATAGAATATTATGAAGGCAGAAAAGGAGGCTAATCATGATATTTACACGGTTGGAACTTCCAGAAACAGGAGTGCATCTATATGAATATAAACATCAAAGAGGAGATAACATTTCATTGCACTATCATAATAATTTTCAGATCCTTTATGTTCTTGATGGTGACGGTAGGATCACATTAGATGGAGAATGTTATGAGTTTTCAAGAGACCGGACGGCATTAATTATCCCAAACAGTCCTCATTCTATACAGGCGGATTTAAAATTAACCGTACTTGTTTTAGCATTTTCTGCTCATTTATTAGAACCAAATATTACAGAAGAACTATTAAAAGTCTGTCAAAACCGATCACAGTATTTTCAATTAGATTTATTTCGGGCAAGTGAGATTAAGCAATTGTTGCGTAAAATGCTATTTGAACAATCAAATTATGATTCGTTATGTAAACTTTCGTTACCTGTTTACTTATTAGAAGCCCTGCTAATGTACATACGATTAAAAACAGAAAAAAACTTTGATAGTGCAAATGATGTTAGGTGTTTGCAAATGCGTGAATATATAGATAAGCACTATTTTGAAAACATTACCGCCGAAAGCCTATCATTGAAATTTGGTATATCACATCGGTATTTAAATAATATTTTTAAGGGTAAATTCAACGAAACCCCATTACAATATTTACAAAAGGTAAGAATAGATCGTTCGAAAGAACTGCTAATTGAAACTGATAAGGAGATTGCCTATATTTGCTTTGAAGTTGGTTATGAAACTCTTTCAACATTTTATCGCTCATTCAGAAATGTGGTAGGAATGTCTCCTAATAAATTTCGTAATACGAACCAATATTTTAAAAAAGTTAAAAATGTGATGGCTTAAAGTGCTTTCTCTGTTAATTGAGGCAATAACATAACCTCCACTATAGTTGGAGGTCTTATTTTGATGAATATCGATAAAATAACCAATAATCCAAACAATAATCTCATATTTAAGATCCGTCTTCCTTAAAAATTTAACTTAACCCTTTCTTTATTCCTCAAGAACTGCTCAACCCCCTATCCTTTGATTTTTGTTCCATGAGTCTATTTTCAACAGAAGAACTTTTTTACCGTAAAAGATTTCTCCCTATGCTAAATTTACACATTTATTTCTGATCGCTAGATTTCTAATTAAGTTTTTAATGGATAAAATGACTGTTCCTTAGAAGACTTCTGATAATGCAAATTCATTTCTAAATTGGATAAGACGATTCTTCCGTTCGCTTTTACAATAAATGTAGTTAGTTAGATTTAGCTATTGTATTGAAAAAGGAGAGGGTACACAGATGGCTATAAAGGAAACTGGAATCATCATGAACGGTGTTACGGGACGTATGGGCACAAACCAGCATTTAGTGCGATCGATTGTTGCGATCCGTGAACAAGGGGGGGTGCAGCTTGCGAGTGGCGACGTAATAATGCCAAATCCGATACTAGTCGGCAGAAACGAAAATAAGCTGTCAGCATTGGCAGAACAATATAATATTCCGAAATGGAGTACGAACCTTGATGAATGTTTGGCGAATCCTGATTATCAAATTTATTTTGACTCTCAAACAACGGACCGCAGGGCGAAAGATGTTAGAAAGGCTATCAGGGCAGGCAAACATATTTACTGTGAAAAGCCCACTGCCAATAGTTTGGAAGAAGCAATGCAGCTCGCAAAATTAGCTAAGGAAGCCGGTGTTAAAAACGGTGTCGTACAAGATAAATTGTTTTTGCCTGGACTACTGAAATTAAAACGCCTCATTGATTCAGGATTTTTCGGCGAAATTCTTTCTGTGAGAATGGAGTTTGGCTACTGGGTTTTTGAAGGGGATTGGCAAGAAGCACAGCGTCCGTCCTGGAACTACCGGGAAGAGGATGGGGGCGGAATTATTGTTGATATGTTTGCCCACTGGCGCTACGTTCTAGACAATTTGTTCGGTGAGGTAAGGGCTGTTTCTTGTCTAGGAAGAACACACATTCCAGAGCGAATTGACGAAAATGGAAATCGATACAAATGTACAGCTGACGATGCAGCATACGCTACTTTTGAATTAGAAAACGGTATCGTTGTCCAAGCAAACTCATCATGGGCAGTTAGGGTAGACCGAGATGATCTTTTAACGATTCAAGTGGATGGAACTGAAGGAAGTGCCGTTGCCGGGTTGCGTGATTGCAAAACACAACACCGTGTTAATACACCTAAGCCCGTATGGAATCCGGATATTCCAAATACAATTCGTTTTCAAGAGCAATGGGAAACAGTTCCGGATAATCAAACGTTTGAAAATGGATTTAAAATCCAATGGGAGCTTTTCCTGAAGCATATTGTCAACGACGAACCGTTTCCTTGGGATCTTTTGGAAGGTGCGAAAGGAACGCAATTATCTGAATTGGCGTTGGCTTCCTGGAAGGAGCGCCGCTGGGTTGATGTTCCGGAACTGTCGTATAAAGAACTAACAGTACAATAATGCTTGCTGGTGTTGGGCAAGAGAAAATCTCTTGCCCTTTATTAGTAATTGAATGGATGGAGGAATGAAGATGGGGTTAACAATAAAGCTTCCAAAAGAAGACGGCTCAACGTATGAATATAAAACTTCAAATAAAAGCTCGTTTCAAGTGCCAAGCAGAAAGCTTGAAAGTCGAATCGTTTTTTCGGCAGCCCACGTTGTATGTGATCCATTTGCTAATACTGATCCATTAACAAATGCACAAATTGACTGGGAGCATACGCTTGCTTACAGGCGCTATTTATGGTCACTAGGCCTTTCGGTTGCTGAAGCAATGGATACAGCTCAGAGGGGAATGGGGCTAGACTGGAAAAGGGCTAAAGAGCTTATTCAAAAATCAATAGCAGAAGCAAAAGCTGTTGGCGGGAAGGTTGCTTGTGGAGCAGGAACTGATCACCTTGCGCCAAACTTTCGAATAACGCTTGAACAGGTTGAAGCAGCATATGAAGAGCAATGCGAATTTGTTGAAAAGCATGGCGGCCAAATTATTTTAATGGCAAGTAGAGCCCTTGCTGCTTGCGCTCAAGCTCCGGAAGACTATGAGAGGGTTTATGGGAAAATTTTGCAGCAAGTGTCACAGCCGGTCATTTTACACTGGCTTGGCGATATGTTTGATCCGGCCTTGGAAGGCTATTGGGGCACGGCCGACTTGGATAGTGCGATGGAAGTTTGTTTAAATGTCATTTGGAACAATAAAGATAAGGTTGATGGTATCAAAATATCTTTGCTTGATGAGAAGCGTGAGATAGAAATGAGGCGGCTGTTGCCAGAAGGCGTACGCATGTATACCGGAGATGATTTTAATTATCCATCACTTATAAAAGGAGATAAACAAGGCTACAGCCATGCGCTGCTGGGAATATTCGATGCAATTGCTCCTGCAGCGGCGGCGGCGATCCATGCACTTGATAACGGCGATCTTGCCACTTATGATGCATTACTAGAAAAAACAGTTCCGTTATCAAAACATATTTTTCAGAAGCCTACTTTTTCCTATAAAACCGGTATTGTGTTTATGGCGTATTTAAACGGCCACCAACCACATTTTCGTATGATTGGCGGAGCGGAAGGCGCCCGATCAATCATACATTTGGCTGAACTTTACAAGCTTGCAGACGAAGCGGGATTAATATCAGATCCAGAGCTTGCGGCAGAACGTATGCGGCTGACGTTAGCGCTTGCTGGCATTCGCTAGAAAGGGGATAAAGATGGATAAATTGCAATCAATCGATAGGTTAAGCCACAATCAAATAACGACAAACCAATGGAACTTGCGTGAAGCGGTTGAGGGCTGTGTAAGAGCTGGCATTCCTTGGATCGGAATATGGCGAGATAAAATTGAAGAAATCGGTTTAAATGAAAGCAAGAGAATCGTTCGTGATGCGGGCCTTAAAGTTTCAAGTATTTGCAGAGGCGGAATGTTTCCCGCGGCGACAAAGGAAGAAAGACAAAAGAGGATTGATGAAAATAAGCGTGCGGTAGAAGAAGCAGCTGAACTTGGTACGGATGTCCTCGTACTTGTTTGCGGACCCTCTCCCGGTAAGGATATCGAGGCTGCCCGCAAAATGGTTGAAGTAGGCATTGAACAGCTTGTTCCTTTTGCAGAAGAGCATGGGGTAAAGCTCGGAATTGAACCGCTTCACCCAATGTATGCAGCCGAACGTTCCGTCATTGTGTCACTTGCACATGCGAATGAAATAGCAGAACAATACCGGCCTGAGCAAGTAGGAGTTGTTGTTGATGTTTTCCACGTATGGTGGGATCCGGATTTATACAATCAAATCAAGCGGGCGAAAGGAAGGATATTGGGTTACCATGTTTCCGACTGGCTAGTTCCTACTCCAGACTTATTAATGGGCCGTGGAATGATGGGTGATGGCGTTATTGAAATTCATCGCATTCGTAAAGCAGTTGAGGAATCGGGATATGACGGACCGATAGAAGTTGAAATTTTCAATCATGACATTTGGAATACCCCTGGTGACAAGGTTTTGGAACGAATGAAAAAACGGTATTTAGAATATGTATAACTGTAAAGTTTTTAACAGTGGCTCACTATCGGAAATTTCCGAGTGAGTTTTTTTCTGTATAATAGTTTAATAATATGTTTAATAATACGAAAAAGGTGATGAAATGAAAATTGTAGTAGCGCCTGATTCTTTTAAAGAAAGCCTTTCAGCCGTCGATGCTGGCAGGACGATTGAAAGGGCGATAAACAAAGAACTCCCCTCTGCTCAAGTCGATGTATTTCCAATGGCTGATGGAGGGGAAGGAATACTTGACGCGCTTGTCTACGCGACAAAAGGAAACGTGATCGAAATGAACGTGACAGGGCCATTAGGGAAAAAGATAAGGTCAGAATACGGCCTACTAGGAGATGGGAAAACCGTCGTCATCGAAATTGCCAAAATGGCCGGTTTAATGCAAGTCCCCTTAACTAAACGCAATCCAATGAAAACGACAACTTACGGGATTGGGGAAGCAATTTCTGATGCGTTGGAGAGTGGGTATCATAAGTTTATAATCGGGCTTGGAGGAAGCGCGACGAATGACGGTGGATTAGGGATGCTTCAAGCGCTCGGCGCTCGGTTTCTGGATGAAAATGATGAACAAGTTCCCCCATTTGGCGGATCGCTCGGAAAAATTAAAAAGGTAGATTTTCATTCATTGGATCATCGATTAAAAGATTGCCAAATCACTGTTGCATGTGATGTGACGAATCCATTATGCGGCAAGGAAGGTGCCACTTATGTGTTTGGTGAACAAAAGGGAGTAGCGAAAGAACAAATGGAAGACATTGATTCAGCGATGTCCCGTTATGCTCAATTGATTGAACGTGAATTGGATCAATCTTACCAATATAGAAAAGGTGCGGGAGCGGCTGGCGGTCTCGGCTTTGCATTAATGTTGCTTGGGGCGAAAATTCAGTCCGGTGCCGAACTTGTTGCGAATACAATTGGAATCAGGTCTTCGCTGGCTGATGCGGATCTCGTTATTACCGGAGAAGGAAAAAGCGACGAGCAGACGTTGTATGGCAAAGTGCCATCGTATATTAGCAAACTTGCACATCAACATAATGTGAAGTCTATTTTACTATCGGGAAGTTTAGGAGAAGGCTATGAAGCATTGTATAACGAGTTTATTAGCTGTTTTTCGATTATAAATAAGCCGATGGATTTGGATGAAGCGATAGCAAATGCCAGTGAATTGCTTTATCAACAAGCAAGAAGTATTGCGAGAATGCTAAAATATTTTCAATAGATTGCGATGTTTGGAGTGAAGATAGATGGAACAAGAACAGCTTTATAAGCTAATGCAATCCATTTTTCCAGAAAAACGTATACTCACTGATTTAGCTGATCGCTATTCCTATAGCTTCGATGCTTCATTTGGAGAATATTTACCTGACATTGTCGTCCAGCCTTCTAATAAAGAGGAAATCTCAAAAGTTATTAAACTGGCAAATGAATATAAAATTCCAGTGTATCCGAGAGGATCTGCGACATCATTGAGCGGGGGTTCCCTTGCTGTTAAAGGCGGCATTGTTCTTGATATGTCACAATATAAAAAGAAGCTAATCATTGACCGGGAAAATTTGCTTGCGATTGTTTCTCCGAGCGTCATTACAGCCGATATTCATAAACAGGCGGAAAATGTGGGTTTGTTCTATCCTTCCGATCCGAGCAGCTCCCACGTATCAACGATTGGTGGCAATTTGCTTGAAAATTCAAGCGGCCCGAAAGGATTAAAATATGGCACAACGAAAGAATATGTCATCGGGCTTGAGGTTGTCACGCCGACAGGTGAAATCATCCGGACAGGCGGCAAGACGGTAAAAAATGTGACAGGCTATGATTTAACGAGATTAATTGTAGGTTCTGAAGGGACGCTTGGCGTCGTGACCGAAGCTATTTTGCGCCTTATCCCAAAACCGCAGGCAAGAAAAACGCTTTTAGCCTCCTTTAATCGGCTGATTGATTCCGGCCACGCGATCACAAACATTTTATCAGCCGGCATCCTGCCAAGTGCGATGGAGCTGATGGATAACGCGTGCATCAGGGCGGTGGAAAACTACGAACCGAGCGGCCTGCCAATTGATGCGGAAGCGATCGTTATCATTGAAATTGATGGGCATATGGCCGCGATTGAAGAGGAAATTAAAAAATGTGAAGAAATTTGCCGGCTGCATCATGCAATCGAAATTAAAGTTGCTACAAATGAAAAAGAGCGTGACAGCATTTGGAAAGCACGGAAAATGGTATCGCCCGCCATTACCCAAATGGGTCCAACGAAAATTTCAGAAGATGCGACAGTGCCTAGAAGCCAAATTCCAAAAATGATGGAAAAGCTTTATGAAATTCGTGAGAAATACGAGCTTAATCTTGTTGTCTTTGGCCATGCAGGCGATGGGAACCTTCATCCGAATATTATTACAGACCAACGAAATAAGGAAGAAATGAAAAGGGTGGAGGACGCGGTCAGCGAGATTTTTGAAGCAGCAGTTGAACTTGGCGGCACACTATCAGGAGAACATGGAATCGGAACATTAAAAGCGCCTTATATGGAAATGGAGCTGGGCAAAGACGGGCTGCTCATGATGAAAAAAATAAAAGAAGCATGGGATCCGAACGATATTTTAAATCCGGGGAAAATTTTTCCCCAACCAGGCCAGTCAAAGGTGGTATTAAGCTAGCATGCAACAAGATAAATATGCTCTAAAACTATATGATTTCGCATATGAAGCAGCCAATACTTGTGTGCAATGCGGGTATTGCTTGCCCGCCTGTCCGACGTATGAATCGATGGGAAAAGAATCACAGTCTCCAAGAGGAAGAATCAATCTTGTTAAAATGGCAGCCGAAGGAAAAATTGATATACAAAAGGATCTAGCGGAACCAATCGATCTATGCCTCGGTTGCCGCGCCTGTGAAGTCGCATGCCCCGTGAATGTACCTTATGGGGAAATTTATGAAGCGGCGAAAGAAGTCATAACAATGCAGCAACAAGATAAAGAACTAGTTAAGAATTCGAGTGGCCGTGTAAAGATGCAAAATAGGGTATTAAATCAATTATTTCCTTCCAATAAACGTCTTCGAACACTAGGAAACCTTACGTGGATTTATCAACGTATAGGCATGTACAGGCTTGTCCAAAAA
This sequence comes from Pueribacillus theae, assembly GCF_003097615.1. NCBI lineage: Bacteria > Bacillati > Bacillota > Bacilli > Caryophanales > Bacillaceae > Pueribacillus > Pueribacillus theae. The sequence goes on along the minus strand of NZ_QCZG01000016.1, from coordinate 50,540 downwards.
TCAAAGATAATAAATAAAATTTCAGAGCCAATGGGGCAATTTGAAAAAATACTTCCTAAGCTTGAATCTCCCTTTGAAAGATACAAATTTGGACAAGTGTTCCCACCTAAGGCGACTAAAAAAATGACCGTCGCTTTTTTCCCCGGTTGTATTATGGACGCTGTTATGTCAAGAGTGAACCGCCTGACAATTGAACTCCTTCAATGCGTTGGCTGTGAAGTCGTCATACCAAAACAGCAAAACTGCTGTGGAGCTTTGCATACACATCAAGGATTCATAAAGAAAGCAACAGAACTTGCTAAAGCAAATATTGAAGCCTTCGAATCAAGCGCTGCTGAATACTTTGTAAACAACGCAGGTGGCTGTGGGGCAATGCTTCGTGAATATGATAAACTCTTCAAAAATGAACCGGAATGGAAAGAACGCGCTAAAGCATTTGTTAATAAAACAAAAGATATTACTGAAGTACTTGTGGAATTAGGCCCACTCCCATTAAAAAAAGAATGGAACGGAATCATAACGTACCAAGACTCATGCCATCTACGCAATGTACAAGGCGTCATGAATGAGCCAAGGTATCTTCTTCGTTCAATCCCCGGTGCAACCTATGTGGAGATGGAAGAAAGCGATCGTTGCTGTGCATCTGGAGGCATTTACAACCTTCTTCATTTTGAAGAATCGATGAAAATTTTGGATAAAAAAATGGAAAAAGCGAAACATACAAACGCAAAAACAATCGTCACAACAAATCCAGGATGCCTGTTGCAAATGAGGTTAGGGGTAGAGCGAAGCAACCTGCAACATGAAGTAGAAGCTGTCCACATTGTGGAAGTATTGGCCGAAACTTGTGGAATAAACTGAACACTTTATGTCATAATTGGTTACAACCCGGAATTTCCACTAGTAAAGAAATTGGTAATAATCTCATTAAAGTAAAGAGAAAAACAATTCAAAACATAGGAGTGATTTTTTTGAGCTGGCAGAAAGAAATTGATGAGTTGCGTGAGAGAGAAAAAGAAGCTTATAAAATGGGTGGAGAAGAAAATGTCGAAAGACACCGTTCAAGAGGGAAACTGGATGTAAGAGAAAGAATAAAACGGTTATTGGATGAAGAATCATTTCATGAATTTGGAGCAATCGCTGGGAAAACAGTTTACGAAAATGGGGAAAGAAAGAGCTTTACACCTGCAAATTTTCTTTATGGAACCGGAAGGTTAAACGGGAGAAAGGTCGTTATCGGTGCAGACGATTTTACAGTTCGCGGCGGCGCAGCAGACGGAGCGATTAGAGGCAAGCAAATAAAATCTGAACAGATGGCGCACGAGCTGCAGCTTCCCATCATTCGGCTAGTTGATGGCACAGGTGGTGGAGGAAGCGTCAAATTCTTGGATATAGAAGGTCATACATACGTTCCAGTTAACCCTGCATGGGACTACGTTGTCAAAAATATGGGTGTCGTGCCTGTCGTAGCAGCTTGTTTAGGCTCAGTTGCAGGCCTTGGTGCTGCACGAGTAGCAGCTTCACATTTTTCAATCATGGTAGAAGAAACGTCTCAGTTATTCGTCGCCGGTCCACAAATTGTCAATTATGGTGTTGGCCAAAATCTAACGAAAGAGGAACTGGGAGGTGTTCAAGTTCACCGTTCAAGCGGTGCCATTGATAATGTTGTCAAATCAGAAGATGAAGCCTTTGAACATATTCGGAAGTTTTTGTCTTATTTGCCAAGCAATGTGTATGAGCTTCCTCCAGTTAAAACATCTCAAGATGACCGGAATAGAAGAGAAGAGAAATTGATTTCAGTCATCCCGAAAAATCGCCGACGGCCATACAAAATACGCCCTATTTTGGAAATGATTTTTGATAAAGACTCAATTTTCGAAATGGGAAAATATTATGGTGGTGGAACAGTAACCGGCTTTGCGAGGCTTGATGGGCACCCAGTTGGGTTTTTAGCTAATGATCCGTTTATAGGGGGTGGCGGATTAACGGTGGAAAGCTGCGAGAAAATCGAACGTTTTGTTGATATGTGCAACACATTCCATGTACCAATCGTGAATTTTGTTGATCAGCCTGGGCTCGTTATCGGTCTTGAAGCTGAGAAAAGGGGAACCATTCGTAAAGGCGTTCGTGCCATCGCAGCAATCTATCAAGCGACAGTACCAATGATTGAAATTATTATTCGAAGAGTATTCGGTGTGGGCGGGGCTGGCATGTCGAATGGCCACGGGTTAAATTTACGTTACGCTTGGCCATCTGGAGACTGGGGGTCGCTTCCAGTTGAAGGGGGTATCCAAGTGGCCTATCGGAGGGAATTGGAAGCAAGTGATAACCCGCAGGCTTTGCTTGAGGAGTTGGCTGCGAACATGGAAAGTGTACGTTCACCGCTTCGTACAGCGGAAGCATTTGGCATTGAGGAAATCATTGATCCGCGCGATACGAGGCCTCTCCTATGTGAATGGATTGATGATGCATATCGACTTTTACCAGAACATTTAGGTTCCAAATCACATACGATGCGTCCTTGATTAGAATTAGAGTTTAAAACAACCATTTTTATTTAACCAAACTAAAAGGGGGCTTTTCATCAATGCAGGGCACACAGTTGAAGTTCATTATTAGATTTCTATTATTAATCGCTTTTGTGTTCGTTATCGTAGGGTGTTCGTCTAAGACTAGCGGCCAGCCAAAAGATAATGGAACCAAAGGAAATGAAGCTTCGAAAACAGAAGAAGGTAAGCCACAAAAAGGTGGAGAAGCAACTTTTGCATATCAGACAGATGTCAGCAACTATGATCCCATTCTAGGAAGCGCGGGAAGCGATCATGCATTGCTGTGGCCAGTATATGCTACGCTAATTGAATTTTCACCTGAACTAGAACCGGAAGCTGGGTTAGCAGAATCTTGGGACTTTGCGGATGATAAAACGTTGCAGCTTACGTTAAGAGAAGGGGTGACGTTCCACGACGGAACACCATTTAATGCGGAAGCTGTCAAATTTAACATTGAGAGAGCCAATTCTGAAAACTCAAAGGTGACCGATCTCAAAAATATTGAAAGCGTCGAAGTAGTTGACGAGAAAACCGTTAAGCTACATTTGTCCCAGCCTGATTCGTCAATTTTATTAGCACTATCGGATCGCGGCGGAATGATGGTTTCCCCGACTGCGGTTGAAGAAAAAGGAGATGATTTTTCACAAAACCCTGTAGGCGCAGGTCCCTATAAAATGGAAAAACGCGTGCCAAATGGCGAGATAGTATTCAAGGCATTTGAGGATTACTGGCAAGAAGGACAGCCTTATCTTGATAAAATGACGGTTAAAATTATGGCGGATGAAAATACACGCATCAATGCCTTAAAATCCGGCGAAATTGATTTGGCAGACGATATTAAGCCCGGGAACGTCCAAAGCCTTAAAAATGAGGCAAACATTATCCTAAAAGATAAAACGTCTGTTGCGTTCCGAATGTTGTATTTGAATGCAGAGAAGGAGCCGATCAATAACAAAGCTGTGAGACAAGCTATTTTATATGGAATTAATCGCGATGCAATTATTCAAGCGATTAACTTTGGAAGCGGTGAATCGGCTTACATACCGTTCCCTAAAGAATATTGGGCTGCGGATCAAAATATCAAAATTGACTATGATCCTGAAAAAGCAAAACAAATTTTAAAAGATGCAGGGGTTGAAAATGTCAAAATTAAGATGAACCATTATTCCACCGCCTATGAACAACGATTAGCAGAAGCAATTAAAAGCCAGTTAGCGGAAGTTGGCATTCAAGTAGAACTCCAAGCAATGGAATTGCAAGCCGCAGTTTCAAACTATTTTGTTGAAAAAGAAGTACCTATGTTTCTATCTAGTTGGACAGGTAGGCCTGACCCGCAAATTACGATAAAAAACTTGTTCGCGCGCGACAGTTTTTACAATGCCGGGGGCCATTCGACAGATGAAATTGAAAGTTTAATTTCAGAAGCTGCTGGCACCTATGAACAAGAAGGACGTGCAAAGCTGTATAGTGAAATTAGCCAAAAAGCTCTCCTAGAGGAAGCGATTATGATTCCGATTTTCTTTGAACCACGCGCAGCTGCTATGAACCAATCGATTAAGGGGTATGAACCTAATTTATTAGGAAAGCCAATTTTCTCAACGATTTGGAAAGAACAATAAACTTTAGGCGGAGGAAGCGGGCAATTCTATTATTTCTATAAGGGGAGGGAGCAGAATGAGTGTAGAAAGATTCGAGAAAACGTTAGGGACTGATGAAGAGTTAATTACTAAGAAATTTGAAAAATGGGCAAAGGAATGCGGCAATAAATCTTTTATTTTTTATGGGGAAGAAAATAAAACGTACACGTATCACGACTTTAATAAAATGGCTAACAACTTTGCCCATCATCTAATGAAAAGAGGGATTCAAAAGGGAGATCGTATCTCGTTATTTTTAAAAAATCCCCTTGTGACAACAATAGCGATGTTTGGGATTTGGAAAGCGGGTGCTGTTTTTTGTCCAATTAATTTTAACTATAAAGGCAAGCTCCTCTCGTATCAGATAAATGATACTAAGCCAAAGCTTCTTGTAACTGAAAGGCAAATGGTCTCCATAATTAATGGTATAAAAAGCGAACTGTACTCTTTTCCGATTGTCATGTATGATCCGGCCGAAACGAGTCATGATTACTCTGCGGAAGAGGCTGCAATCGAACTCGATTCTCAGTTCCCAGCAATTTCATTTCATGAAGTTGTTCAGGGAAACTATGAAAACCCTAATCTTCCAATCCACTATTACGATACAGCTAACATTATTTACACGTCGGGCACGACAGGAGCGGCAAAAGGTGTGGTGCAATCGTATCGTTGGATTCACGGTTATACGTATTTCTTTAGAGCCTTTAACAAACAGGAGGATGTGATCTACAACGATTTGCCAATGTATCATGTAGGTGGTGCTTTTGCCCTTGTTGCTCGTGCAGCGTTTGCTGGCTGCACAGTGGCGCTTTGGGATAAATTCAGTCCACATGATTTTTGGGAGAGAATACGGAAAAGCGGTGCAACGAATGCGATTTTGCTTGACGTAATGATCCCCTGGCTAATGAAAGCCCCTCCATCTGAGAAAGACCGATTCAATACGTTAAATCGCGTACATATGCAGCCGCTACCACAATATCACAATGATGTTGCAAAACGATTTGGAATTAACTTTGTTTCAGCGGGCTATGGCCAAACAGAATCAGGAAACGGTTTTGTTGGGATTATTGATGAACTTGGAGAAGAAAAAGGTACCCCAAAGGAAATGTATAAAGGATACACAAGAGAAGAAACTCAAAAAATTGCAAAAGAACTGGAGATTCCTTTTCAAAGAGGAAATGAACCACTAGCAAAAGGGTATATGGGCTATGCTGCACCTTTTTATGAAGCGGCAATTTTAGATGAGCATGATAATGAATGTGGCATTGGTCAGCCCGGGCAAATCGCATTTCGCTCAAAATTCCCGCACCTATTACTGAAAGAATATTTTAACAAACCCGCTGCCACTGTAGAGGTATTTCAAAACCTTTGGTTTCATACTGGGGATGTTGGATATCGGGACGAAAATGGAATTTACTATTTCGTCGATAGAATGAAAGATGTAATTAGGCATAAGGGAGAAAATATATCTTCTTATCAGGTGGAAGATATGATCAATCAGCATTCTCTTGTCAGCGTTTCAGCAGCTTTTCCTATTCCTGCCGAAGAAGGTGATGAGGATGATATTGTTGTTTTCGTCGTACCAAAAACGGAAAAGCTAAGCGTAGCTAAGTTAGAAGAATGGACGAAACGCGAAATGCCTAAATTTATGTGGCCGAAGCATATTCATTTTATTAAGGATTTACCGCGAACGCCAACGAATAAAATTGAAAAATATAAATTAAAAAAGCTATTTTTAGAGGAATTCTTGAAAAAGAATTAAATGATATTCACGCATAAACAAGGGAGACTAGAGGCTGACTGTCCCAGACTTTTTGGAAGGTATACTTTTATTGGGCTGCTAGACTAGCTTGAAAGGGAAAATACAAAATGTACGAGGTTCAAAGAAAAAGCTGGCCAGAACATTGATTTCCGAACAATAGAGGATGGGGAAAAACCTCTACACTTATCTCAAAACTCCAAGATTACAAAATATTTAAAGAGAAACAACAATCTCAATTGAGCTTATTATCCTATATTTGGCACCTTAAAGACAGGCTATTGGCCTTTTTAAGGTGCCTATTTTTAATTTGAGTTACTCACTGTTCCTTTTTTGCGTTTCTAAGCGACTGATTTCATCCCGAATGTGGGTGCTAATCACACTTGGATGAATTTTTATCACGCCGCAGCCGTCAGTAAGACCCCCACTTCAAGGCTTCGATGAATCGAAGAATAATCCCTGATAAGTCTCACAGCATTTGTCTTCGCAACATTGCGAAAAAATTATCCATAACGCAAAAAGTTTTCCGCTCATTTTTTGAAAATATCCTGTTATATCAAGGTTTAAATATTGGCATCATTTTTGCTTTATATAGAAATGTGAAGAAATGAATTCGTTTGAGAGGAGGGAATCAACACGTAAAAGTGACAGAAGTTATATAGTTAGAAAAAAAGAAATAGAGGGATGATCATGTTGGATTTCAGTTGGACGGAAGACCAGATCGCCTTTCGTCAAATTCTTCGAGACTTTTCAAAAAAGGAACTGCTCCCTAATTATATGAAATGGGATCGGGAAGAAAAATTCCCTTTTGACATATGGGGGAAATTGGGTACTCTCGGCGTTACTGGACTGCGTGTACATGAACAATATAATGGCAGTTCGGCGAGCTGCATCACAACAGGAATAGCGGCAGAGGAAATCGGAAAAGGAGATTTTAATGCCGCCTATGCAGTCATCTTAAATGGGCTAATCGGTGAAATCCTTCAGGAATTTGCTTCCGAAAGAATAAAAGAAGAGTGGTTAAAACCGATGGCTTCAGGAAATTGTTTGTTAGGAATTGCAATAACGGAACCTGGTGCCGGATCAGATGCAGCGAATTTGCAAACGAAAGCGGCAAAAGACGGGAATTCGTATATTTTATCTGGAGAAAAATCAGGTATTTCATTTGCGAAAGTCGCCCATGGGTTTGTTGTTTTTGCGAAAACCAGCCCTGATGAAGGTGCTCGGGGAGTTAGTGCATTTATGGTGCCCCGGGATTCAGAAGGATTGGAAATACAAAGCTACCACGATATGGGAAACGTGCCAATTGGCAGAGGTTCAATTTTTCTGAATGACGTTTGCATTCCCGGTGATTATTTAATCGGAGAAGAAAATAAAGGTTTTTATCAAGTCATGAATGGCTTTGACCTAAGCCGAGTTTTGATTGCATTACAGTGTCTCGGGGCAGCGGAGCAAACGTTGGAGGAAACAATCGAACATGTAAAAGGTAGACACGCATTTGGCCGTCCATTGGCGAAATTCGAAGGGGTTCAATTTCCGATAGCAGAACATCATACATGGCTGGAAATGGCGAAATGGTTGTGTTACCGAACGCTTTGGCTAAGGGATAAAGGACTTCCGCATACAAAAGAAGCATCAATGTGTAAATGGATGGGGCCTTACTTAGCAAGGGAGGCCATTCATGAATGCTTGTTATTGAATGGCCATTATGCGTACACGAAAGAAATGCCGATTGAACAACGGTTGCGTGATGTCATCGGATTGGAAATTGGTGATGGAACCGCTCAAACTCAAAAAATTGTCATTGCTAGGGAATTGATCGGCAAAGAGTTTAAACCTTATTGAGGGAGGATTTACTTATGACCTATTCAGATATTATCTATGAAAAAAACAATGGAATTGCAAAAGTTACGATAAATAGACCGGAAGTATATAACGCATTTCGTCCGAAAACGGTGACAGAAATGATCCATGCGTTTCGTGATGCTTGGGATGATAACAAGATTGGTGTTGTCGTGCTGACAGGGACTGGCGATAAAGCTTTTTGTGTCGGCGGAGACCAAAAGGATCGCGGCGGTGATGGATACAGTGGCGCTGGTGGATTAGGAAATGGCATTGGAATGGAAATCGAAGAATTGCACAATACCATACGGAATATCCCGAAACCAGTCATCGCGGCAGTTAACGGATATGCAATTGGAGGGGGCCATGTCCTTCATGTCATCTGTGATTTAACAATGGCATCAGATAAAGCTAGATTCGGCCAAGTCGGACCTAAGGTAGGAAGCTATGATGCTGGCTATGGAAGCGCATACTTGGCAAGGGTGATTGGTGAAAAGAAAGCGAGGGAAATTTGGTTTTTATGTGAACAGTATGGAGCAGAAGAGGCGCAGGAGATGGGACTCGTAAACAAAGTTGTCCCCCATGAGAAGCTGATGGAAGAAACGGAAGAATGGTGCAATAAAATTCTCGAAAAAAGCCCTACTGCACTTAAAATGTTAAAATATTCATTTAATGCCGACAGCGCAAATATAGCAGGAATTACACAACTCGCGATGGGCTCACTTGCCATGTATTATCGATCAGAAGAAGCGTTGGAAGGCAATCAAGCGTTTATAGAAAAAAGGCCTGCTGATTTTCGAAAATACTATAAAGGATAATCATCTTCATAGAAAAGGAGCATGCAATCATGAGGTTACAAGACAAAGTTGCAATTGTTACCGGTGCAGGAAGGGGAATTGGAAAAGCAATCGCTAGAAAACTTGCAAATGAAGGTGCAAAGGCAGTTGTAACTGATATCGATTTGGAGACGGCACAACACACTGTTGAAACGATAAAATCCGAAGGTGGAGAAGCATTGGCCGTTCAGGTTGATGTTACGAAGCGTTCAGACGTTGGAACGATGGTTGATCGAGTCATAAAACATTACGGAAAAATTGATGTGCTAGTTAATAACGCTGGCTGGGATAAAGTTGAGCCTTTTTTAGACAATACCGAAGAAACATGGGACAAAGTCATCGCAATTAATTTAAGGGGGGTTTTAAACACGTGCAAAACCATCTTGCCAGTGATGATCGAGCAAGGTTTCGGTAAAGTCGTGAATATCGCTTCAGATGCCGGACGTGTCGGATCGAGCGGAGAAGCGGTGTATTCAGCAGCAAAAGGCGGAATCATTGCCTTTTCGAAGACGATCGCAAGAGAAATGGCGAGGTACAAAATTAACGTCAATGTTGTCTGCCCCGGACCTGCAAACACACCATTATTCCAAGATGTTGTTAAAGATAATCCGAAAATTTCAAGTGCACTTGAAAGAGCCATTCCATTTCGCCGTTTAGCGGAGCCGGAAGATATTGCCAACGCAGTATGTTACTTCAGTTCTGATGAAGCTTCATTTGTAACAGGGCAGACGTTAAGTGTTTCCGGTGGGTTAACAATGGTTTAATCGATCAAAAATTTTGTAAGGGTTGGTGAAAAAATTGATTCAATCAGAAACTTTAAAAACCAGCATTGATAATCTGCTGTCAAAAGATTATGTATGGATGTCAAAAGAAACAATCGAAAATTACCTATCCTCTGGTGATTGGAAAGAGGAAAGTTTTGTACATCACCTGGAACGCCATGCGAAAGAACAACCCGACAACCCTGCAATTATTGATGAAAATGGAGATGTCACCACATATCAGGAATATGACAGGCAATCGTCTAATTTTGCTCTTGGCTTGCTGGAGTTAGGGCTTAAGCCAGGAGATCGCATTGCGTTGCAGCTTCCGAACAGCAGTCAATTTCTTATCGCGCTCATGGGGGCGGCGAAAGCAGGAATTTTGCCTGTACTATGCCACATACCTTATACAGCACATGACTTGGATTATGTATTGGAACTAACTGAAGCGTCCGCACTCATGATTCCTGATTCTTTCAGAAATCGAAATTATTTGGATATGGCAAGGCAACTAAAAGACAAACATACTTGTTTAGAGCATCTTATTGTCGTCTCGGGACAAAATGATTCTGATACAGTGAGTTATGGAAATCTTTTAAAAATTGGGGAGAATGGTTCTAGAGCGGAATTAGAAAAAACGCGACCTGTGGGAACTGATCCATTTTTCATTATGTTTACGTCCGGAACAACGGGCAGACCAAAAGCCGAATTGCATTTACACGCAAATAATTTGTATTGGGTCAACCGTTTCAATGAAATTTTGCAATTGCCGCGGGATGCGCGGTGGTTCATTGTCACTCCGATTGCCCATCTTACCGGTTTGGGGATAGGTTGTCTTGGCGCATTGTACCGCGGGGCACCGGTAATCTTGCTGCAAGCTTGGGATGTGGAAAAAGCTGTTGAATTGATTGAAAGAGAAAAACCGACAACCCTTTTGGGAGCGCCTCCCATGTTAATTGATTTGGCAAGGTTCGATGGGCTAGAGAACCGCGATGTTCATTCGATTGAAACAATAGCCTATGCTGGCGCAACTTGCCCTTATGATATTTTAAATACATTAAATAAGCGTACCGGAGCGGGTATTATCGCTTTTTACGGCTATACGGAAGCGGGCGCTACCCATTGCACGCGGCCTAATGACAGCATTGAAGTAACAAGTTCATCACTCGGCAAATTAATTGAGGGACTGGAAGAACGTTTAATTTCTCCGAGTGGAGAAGATTTAACGCCACCTTGCGAAGGAGAAATATGCGTGAAAGGACCAAGTTTTATCCCCGGTTATTATAACCAACCAAACAATACGGAAAAAATGTTTAAAGACGGCTGGTTTCATTCTGCAGATATTATTCGCATGGATGAAAATGGTTACGGCACCTTTATTTCACGAAGAGATGACTTAATCAACCGAGGCGGCTACAAAATCGATCCGCGTGAAATTGAAGAGGTGCTCTATACCCATCCGGCCGTTTCGCAAGCGGCCATTGTCGCAATTCCAGATGAGCGATTAGGGCAGCGTGCAGCGGCGATCCTCGTTCTAAAAAATGAAAATGACCGCCTCACATTAAAAGATGTGACCGCCTACTTGGAGGAAAAAGGTGTGAACAAAACCCACTGGCCTGAAGCGTTGAAAATTGTGAAAGAATTTCCTATGACAAGTACCGGGAAATTTCAAAGATTTGCATTAAGAGAGCAAGCGAAGGATCTTGTTCCCGAAAGGTAACCAATTAATTAATATATAGCAACCTGAAGGCCGGGAATCTCCCGGCTTTCAATGGATTTAAAATGTATGTTTACGGTATAATTCAATAAAGATAAAAACCAAATAATAGGAGTAAAAATGATGAGTAATTATACATTAACGGATTTGTTTGTTGGGCAAGTGGCAAGAATTCAACGAACATTTACGGAAGAAGATGTTCACCTTTGCAATACATTAACAAGAGAATTCAACTCCGTTTACAAACGGGAGGAAAATGTTTGGAAACCCCATTTTGACGGACCAATCGTGCCAGGGCTTTTATCTGAAGGCTTGATCACAGAAGTGATCAGTACAAAGCTGCCCGGAACAGCGTGTGTCCTTTTACAAAAAGAAATCATTTTCTGTCATCCAATTTATATAGGCGATACAATTAGTGCAGAACTTCAGGTCATAGATATAAATCATGAACGAAACTGGATTACTCAAAAAGTTAGCTGTTATAACCAAAATGGTAAAGAAGTCGTAAAAGGCCAAGTCGTTGTCTTTCTTTTACCAAACGAAAACAATAGGTGATTACATGTTGGATGAATCCAAAAAAACGTTTTGGGATTGGGGATTCTTTGAAATAGATACGAATGGCAGGCTTATCCATGTTAGCCAGCAGTTATGTGAACATTTCAACTTGGAATCTTCGCAACTTACTCATTTCAATCAAATGTTAAAAGAAACTTCACTACAAAAAATAGGAATTGCTGCGAACTCGGAAGCCATTGTTTTTGGAGTTTTGAATAATATCCCATGTTTGCTTAAAGTATTTCTCTGTTCGCAAAAAGGTTTTATTTGCCAAGTCATTTTAAAATATGAAGAGTCATATAGACAAGAGTTGCTGTCCCTTTTGAATAATAACGAACAACAAAAAAGGAGAAAAGTAAAAAGAAAACAACGTCCTTTATCACATTCCTACACCTTTGAACAAATCAATGGAACGAGTTCAGCAATCGAACAGATTAAAGAGCTGGCTGCGAGAGTTTCAAGAGGCAGCTCTACTGTCCTTTTAACAGGAGAAAGCGGAACCGGCAAGGAATTGTTCGCCCAAGCCATCCATGATCTAAGCCCAAGACGAGAAGGTCCTTTTATTCCAATAAATTGCGCCTCTATACCAGAAAGTTTATTTGAATCTGAACTGTTTGGTTATGAAGCTGGCGCATTTAGTGGAGCAGGAAAAGATGGAAAACCCGGAAAAATCGAACTTGCGCAAAATGGGACGCTCTTCCTAGACGAAATTTCTGAATTGCCTTTCATCACACAAGGAAAATTTTTGCGTGTTTTGCAGGAAAGGGAGATTGAGCGTTTGGGCGGTACAGGGCGAAAAAGGGTTGATATTCGAATTATTGCAGCTACAAACCGTGATTTAATGACACTTGTGCAAGAAGGAAAATTTCGCCAAGACCTTTTTTACAGACTGCTTGTCTTTGAATTGAAAATCCCCCCATTAAGAGACCGAAAAGAAGACATCCTCCTCTTAGCTGATCAGTTTATTGATGATTTTAATGATGAGTTCGGATTAAACGTCAAAGAAATTGATCCGTTGCTTAAAGATTGGATGTTAAATTATGATTGGCCGGGAAACGTTCGTGAACTGAAGTCTTTTATCGAACGTGGCATGAATATTGTTGAAGGTGGCACATTAACATTAGACGACTTCTTTTTGCCTTACGCAAATTTCCCGATTTACCAGAAACCACAAATGAAAGAATTGCTATCTTTAGAAGAGGAAGTAACAAACGCAGAAATTTCAGCTATTGAGCGCGCTTTAGAAGAAACAAATGGTGACAAAACACTTGCCGCAGAAAAATTAAACATCCACTTGGCAAGTTTGTATAGAAAAATGTCAAAATACAATTTGAAATAGTTTCAATACCTCAATTCCTCATTCGAAAAAAGCAATGGTAGTGACAAACATTGATTATTTCAAAAATCTTTTCGTTTGTTTATAATAAAAAGAGGTGGTAAAATTGAAATGACATATTTGCAGGAAAGGTGGGGGTGAATAGAGATGGCATTTGTAATTTTGAGCCCATGTATTGGGGAGAAAGCTGCGGAATGTGTGGACGTATGTCCCGTTGATTGCATAGAAGAAGGGGAAGACCAATATTTTATAAACCCAGATATTTGTATTGACTGCGGTGCTTGTGTAGCGGTTTGTCCAGTCGATGCTATTATTGAGGAATATGATGCAACTCCAGAAGAAGAAGAATTTCTTAGAAAAGCGGAAAAGTTCTTTGGTATATCATAGTTCCTAAAATGCCTTACTTGGTTAACATTGAACCTTGTAAGGCATTTTAAGTTCAGGGGTGTATGATGATGGAGCGAATTATTTTATTTGATGGAGTATGCAATCTTTGCAACCATAGTATTCAGTTTATTATTAAAAGGGATCCAAATGCTGTTTTTAAATTTGCATCACTCCAAAGTGATATTGGGAAAGAACTTTTAAAAAAGCATGGGTTAAATGAAGACACGGATAGTTTTGTGTTGATAGAAAACAATAAAAGCTATATAAAATCATCTGCCGCGTTAAGGGTATGCCGTAAACTAAAAGCCCCATGGAATTTTTTTGTTTTGTTTTTTATCGTTCCACGGCCTGTCAGAGACTTCATCTACGACTTTATCGCAAAAAACCGTTACAGGTGGTTCGGCAAACAGGAAAGCTGTATGCTTCCTACACCTGAAATTAGAAAGCGATTCATAGAATAATAAAGAAAACTTGCCGATTGGCAAGCCTTATATTCACGGACAATCAAAGAATAAAAAGGCACCCGCATCACGGGTGCTTCATTCATATTAAACCGCTCTCTGAATTGGCTCAAAGTTTGAACGCTTAAGGACGGATTGGACAATTGGGTAGACAATGACAATTAGAATAGTGTTTAAGGCAAGTGCTGGCAGCACAACAAGATTAAATAATGCAAGAAATGGCGCTGGTAGGCTTACGATAATCAAAGCCGAACTTAGAAATACAATCCCACTTACAAATGTTCCGATGACTGAGATGATTCCAGCTCTAACGATTGGTGTAAGTTTTTGCAGCATAAGCACTAGTCCTAGACATACGAAAGCTGTAATGAGCTTATCAATGATGTTCGGGATAAAGCCGCCGGGAAATGTGGAAATCAACCCTGATAAGATCCCTGTTAAAAGTCCTGTTAATAACACATGTTTTTTCTCAGGAAAAAGTAAAATGGCGATAAACATCATAACGAGTAAAACGTCAGGTCTCATACCAGCAAAAGTGACTGCCAAAATAAGTGATAAAACTGTCCCCATTCCTAATAGCAAAGCGATCAATACTAAATTCTTTGTTTTCATGCTCAACTCTCCTCTTCTCAGCTAATGTTTCTATTTTCAAACCATTATACCATACATTTTGGCGCAGACAACCGTTTTCCCTTCGAATGTCTCAACATCAAAACAGTCCTTATTTTTTTCCCCATTGATTTTGAAAGATGAGACGATCCAAAGTTCGTCTTTTTTCCCAATTCACTGTCTCTAGAATCGGTTTTTCAGGGTATTCCTCTGTGTAACCAATGGAGATAAGTGCAATCGGATCAATGTGCGGCGGGATGATTAGAATATCGCGAACGTCATTTTTTTTATAAAAACTGACCCAGCCCATCCCCAATCCTTCGGCACAAGCTGCGAGCCACATGTTTTGAATGGCGCAGGCGGTTGATAATGCATCCGTCTCAGGGATTGAATTTCTTCCTAAGACATGTGAGCCCCCTCGTGTAGGATCGCAAGTGACACAAATGGTCAAAGGGGCTTCTTTTAAACCTTCAACTTTTAAACTTAAAAATTTCGTTTCTTTTTCCCCTTCATAGTGTATGGCTAGTGCCCGCCTTTCTTTATCAGCGGCCCAGGCAAGTTTTTTCTTTACATCGCCTGAAGTAATCAAAATAAAATTCCAAGGCTGCATGAATCCTACCGAAGGTGCGTGGTGGGCCGCAAGCAAGATGTTTTGGATGGCAGATTCAGGGATCGGATCCGGCAGAAAACTGCGAATGTCTCTTCTCTTATGAATGACTTTGTAAACAGCTTCTTTTTCTTCTTTTGTAAACATACTATCCCCTCGAAAAGAATTGTTTGATTTGTTGCCATTTCTTTTAAAAGCCTTCGACAGAAAATAAAAACTTCGGGGGAATTTTTTCTATGTTCCCCCAAAGTTAGTCAAAGTTTTTCTCAAGCTTTCTTTTGGAATGAAATCATGAATTCACTTAATTTCTCAACTGATTCTAAAGGTACGGCGTTATAGATTGAAGCTCTGCAACCGCCAATGGAACGGTGGCCGTTTAAGCCGACAAAGCCTAATTCTTTCGATTCAGCCAGAAATTGTTTTGTTAAATCATCACTAGGAAGAGTAAAGGTAACATTCATAATGGAGCGGCTGTCTTTTTGAGCGTGTCCATTGTAAAAACCATTGCTTTCATCGATCACATTGTAAAGCAAGCTTGCTTTTTGATTATTGGTTTCTTGGATTTTTTCAGTGCCTCCTTGGTCCTTAAGCCATTCAAGTACGAGTGAAAGCATGTAGATGGCAAAAGTCGGCGGCGTGTTAAACAAAGAATTATTTTTGCTATGTGTACGATAGTCAAGCATTGTTGGCAAATTATCGGCGCCTTTTTCCAGGAAGTTCTTGTCGGCAATAACGACAGTAACACCTGACGGGCCGAGATTTTTTTGTGCTCCCGCATAGATTAATTTGAACTTTGATACATCCAATGGACGGCATAAAATGTCGCTTGACATATCAGCAATCAAATTTTCAACGGTAGGGAATGCTTGCCATTGTGTACCGTAAATCGTGTTGTTTGATGTAATATGGACATATGACGCATTGTCGTCAATAGACAGTTCGTTCAGTTTCGGAATGCGATCAAAGTTTGTTTGTTCACTTGTTGCCGCAATTGTTGTTTTCCCGATTTTTTCTGCTTCTTTCAGTGCTTTTTTAGACCAAGACCCAGTCAAGACATAGCTGCCGTTTCCATTTCCTAGGAAATTTATCGGCACCATCGTAAACTGCAGGCTTGCACCGCCTTGAAGAAACAGCACCTCATAATTCTCCGGGATATTTAGAAGCTCTCTTAAAAGCTGTTGCGCACGGTTATGGACTTCTTCGTATTCTTTGCTGCGGTGGCTCAATTCCATGACGGACATTCCGCTGTTTTTAAAATTGGTAAGTTCGCTCTGTGCTTTTTTCAATACATCAAGCGGCAAAGCGGCAGGCCCTGCATTAAAATTATAGCTTCTCTCCATTTTGCTACACTCCTTAAGTCGTTTATCTTTTCTATTAATTTCCGAACAAAGAACTATCAAACTTTCATTATGTTCATATTTTACCACTATTGCCTGCCGAAAAAAAGAGACTCCCCTTAAGGGAGCATGATGGAAAATTATTCGATGCCAGAAGCGATTTTTTCAGCCATTTCTTGCAATTTCTCAGGAGTATATTCGTCATGATGTGTTTTCCAAACCAATCCAAACCCATCGTCTTTTCCGTAGCGCGGGAGAAGATGGACGTGATAATGAAAGACTGTTTGCCCGGCTGCTTCGCCGTTGTTTTGGAGCAAGTTCATTCCAATTGGGTTAAATTTTTCTTTGATGGCGTTTGCAATTTTCGGCACTGCTTGGAATACATGTTTCGCGGATTCCTCAGATAACTCATAGACATTTTCTTCGTGATTTTTCGGTATGACAAGCGTATGTCCTTCTGTTACTTGGCTAATGTCAAGAAACGCAAGCACGTGTTCATTTTCATACACTTTAGCTGATGGGATTTCTCCAGCGATAATTTTGCAGAAAATACAGTTTTCATTATGTACCATAATCGATCATCCTTTCAATATAATTTATCATTACTTTAATTATAACAAACTCCGAGCCCACAAATGATGCAAAACGATGAAAATGTCGCTAAAATAAAAGTAAGACAGTTAAGAAGGGACAAATGAAACATTGAAGAAAATATTAGAACTGAAAAACGTAACGGGCGGGTATGCGGCGAATCGCCCCGTGTTACATGAGATTACTTTTGAAGTGAATGAAAGTGAGATCGTTGGCTTAATTGGATTAAACGGAGCAGGGAAAAGTACAACGATTAAGCATGTGCTTGGATTGATGGAGCCAATTTCAGGAACGATTCATGTGAACGGAAGAACATTCCTTGAAGCGCCGGAAGAATACAGGGGCCAATTTACATATATTCCGGAAACACCGCTTTTATATGATGAATTAACGCTTTGGGAGCATTTGAAATTAACAGCGATGGCATATGATGTGGAGGAGTCGGTTTTTGAAGAACGGGCAGAAAAGCTGCTTGAAGAGTTTCGAATGGTAAAAATGAAACATTGGTTCCCGAGTCAATTTTCAAAAGGGATGCGGCAAAAAGTCATGATTATGTGCGCTTTTTTGGTTGAACCGAAATTCTATGTCGTTGATGAGCCATTCGTTGGGCTTGATCCGATCGGCATCCAATCTTTTTTGGACTGGATGGTTGCATTTAAAAAAAATGGGGCGGGCGTCCTCATGTCGACACACATTTTGGCAACAGCCGAGCGATATTGCGATCGGATGATCGTTCTTCATGAAGGAAAAATTGTTCTCCAAGGAACAATGCAGGAGCTAAGGGAACAAGCAAGTATGCCCCGTGCGACACTTGATGAAATTTATTTAAAAGTAGCTCAAGGAGCGTTGACATGATGGATGCCGGAAAACTTTGGTATGAACGTTTTCAAGCGTTTTTGAATTTGTTTCTTCGGTATATGCGTTTAATTGGGAACAGCGGCTTGTTGTTCTCAGTATTGTTCCTTATTATTTTCGGAAGCTATTATTATAGTTTGCTTATTAAACAAATCCCTAATTCTTTTCCAGTAATGCTGTTTATTTCGATGGTCATGGCTTTTTTATTAGTGAGAGGGAAAATCCGGACGTTTTTAAAGAGGGCCGATCTCGTTTTTCTTATTTCGGCGGAAGAGCGGATGAAAGCTTATTTTACACCTGCAATTATCTACAATATCGTGATGCAAATGTTTATTATTTTGATTGGAGCGATTGTGCTGGCACCGCTTTACGCAGTTCGGGCAAATGATTTAACTTATCCGTACCTCCTTTTGATTATTTTGTTCCTTCTTATAAAAATATGGAATGTGATTGTGTATTGGTTTGCCCTCAAATTACCTTCTGAACGCACAGTATTCAGCTACTCATTCCTGCGTACAGTTGCAACATTTGTTCTTGTCTATTTATCAATGACAGGGGCATCGCCTGTCATTTTACTTTTGGTCATTGTCATCATGGTTGCTTATCTGTGGCATTTATCCCTCGCCATTCCGAAGGAACATGGCCTGAAATGGGAAAGGTTAATCGAAATGGAAGAAGGGCTCACATTGCGTTTTTACCGTTTTGTGAATGCTTTTACCGATGTTCCGGTGTTAAAAGAACGGACGAAGCCAAGAAGATGGGTGAATGTGTTTTCGAGAATGATCCGCCACCGCCAATCTTCAGCACCACTTTATTTGTATACGCACGCATTTATTCGTTCGGGAAATTATTTTGGCATTTATATGCGATTGCTCGTTATTGGAGCCCTCATCATTATTTTTCTGCCATATGAATACGGGAAAGTTATCGGTTATGCGCTGTTTTTATATTTATCCGCTGTCCAGCTAGTCGCGCTAGTCCAACATTTTTCCGGCCACGATATCGTAAACTTGTATCCTATTTCAACCGCACGTTTTTCTTATGCAAGCAAAACGCTGCTTAGCCTATTGCTCGTTATCAAGTGTTTTGTATTTTCGATTGCCCTTCTTATAGGAGGGGCATCAGTGGTTGTTGCTTTTATGATGTTAGTAGCCGGAGCTTTATGCAGTTACCTGTATATTCACTTGTCAGTGAAAAAACAGATGCAAAGTTAACTGTTCGAATCATTTTGAGGGGTGACGATGATGACAGAATACGAAAAAAAAGCGTTTCAGGAGTTAGAAGCTTGGGAAAAGAAAATGAGAAAGCGCCAAACCCTTGCAGCGAGATATGCGAAAGTGGTTCAAAACAAAATCAATGCGAAAATTCCCGAAAAAGTCCACAACATCATTACGGAAAGCATTAAAAAGACAGTGACCGCTGTGCTAGTCGGTTCAGAATATACAACGAAACGCACACCGCTTAAAGAAGCCTCCCTTGAACAAAGAGAGGAGCTTGTACTGGAAAAGGTGAAGGTTTACAAGCGGATTGCTTCAGCTGAAGGGGCGGGAACAGGGGCGGGTGGTCTGCTGTTAGGTGCGGCAGACTTCCCTCTTCTCCTTGGAATTAAAATGAAATTTCTTTTTGATGCCGCAAGCCTGTACGGATTTGATGTAAAAGATTACCGTGAGCGCCTGTATATTTTGCATCTCTTTCAACTCGCTTTTTCAAGTGATAAAAAGAGAATGGAAGTTTTGGAAGAAATAAAAAGCTGGGAACAGACAGCAGAAAGTCTGCCAGTGAAATCAACCTATTTACAAACCATTGATTGGCAGTCTTGGCAACAGGAATATCGTGACCATATCGACTTGGTGAAGCTTTTCCAGCTGTTGCCAGGCATCGGCGCGGTAATTGGCGCCTATGCAAACTATAAATTGCTGGATGAATTGAGCGAGACGGCAATGAATGGGTACCGGATGCGCTTCTTTAATAAATAGAGAATCAAAAAGCATGGGTCTTACGAACGGTTGCACCGTGATAAATAAAAGATTCATAATTTTTTGCGGCCTTTATATGGTATGATAGTCTTAGGGAATAAAGACTATTTACCGTGGGGGTGAATAAGTGGGAAGGACACGTTTTAGACTAAAATTATTTTTGGTTATGATTGTTTTTGCACTTATTATCTCTTTAACAACGGCAACGATTGCTTACTTGCAGATAAGGGATCATGTGATAATAGATAATGAGCAACAAATTAATACCATTCAAGAAATGGCTGAAGATTCGTTAAAAGCGATTGAAAAAGCATATTTCTTTTTTGATAAAAGCACTGCGGAAAAAATGGAGGCAAATACTATTTATTTAATACAGAAATATGAAGAACAGCCTTCTTTTGAAAAATGGGACTTTAAAGAGTTAAAAGATATTTTGAATATGGATATTTATGTGATTAATGATAAAAATGTCATTACATACAGCAGTTTTCAAAAAGACATCGGACTTGATTTTAATGTATGCTGTAAGAAACTTGCCCGGATCCTTGATGAAAGAAGAGAGTCGGGAAAATTTTATGTCGATGGTTTGGATATTGAGCAACAAACGGGTGAAATTAAAAAATACAGTTATATGGCAACGGATGATAAAAGATATATTATTCAATTGGGCTACTCCTTACAGAACAGCGAAATTTTCCGAGAGTTTAACTTTCTCAGTGCAATCGATGAGCTTACGGCAAAGTACCCATCAATTAATGAAATTAACATCCTTAATTTAGGAGGCTACTCTCTTGGACAACCCGTAGAAGAGGCGAAGCTGTCTAAAGAAAGAAGAAACGCATTTGAACATACACTAAAAACAAAAGAAAAGACAGAATTAAAGGCAAATTGGCACAACGAGCCGGCGATTTACAGGTATGTGCCTTACGAATCAGACTTTGATGAAGGAACGACCAAGAATAAAGTGATTGAAATCATCTATAATCAATATGAACTTGAGTCGGTTCTAAACAAAAATCTAAAGTCATTTATTATCCAATTCCTCATTAGTTTAACGATAACGATCTTAATAGCTTTTCTTATTTCCAGATGGGTGTCGAAACCGATGTATCTCGCCTACCATGACAGCTTAACAGGATTAATGAATCGGTCGGCATTTGAAGAAAGGGTTCGGCACATCCTAAGTGAAAATAAAGGAACAACAGCTTTTTTGATGCTTGATTTGGATAATTTTAAAACGGTTAACGACGACTTTGGCCATGACAAAGGGGACGAGCTTCTTAAAAAAGCAGCGAACCTGCTTCGCAATTTTTTACGAAAAGGCGACAGAATCTTTCGGTTGGGTGGGGACGAATTTGTGATCATTATGACTTCTGTTGATTTCGAAGAAACAAAAATAAGAGCCCAAGAGTTAATCGAGCAAATGAGTGAGCATTTTAAGCAAATAACAGAAGCTGCGCAGGCTGAACTATCCGTAAGTATCGGCATCGCTTTTGCCCCTGAACATGGGATTGATCCTGAAGAATTATACAAAAAAGCCGACATGGCCTTATACAAATCAAAACAAAAAGGGAAAAATCAATTTTCAATTTATGCGAATGAAGGACTTGGAAACTGAGGCGAGCTTATATTAAAGAGGCTCGTTTCTTTCTTTTTTTGCTAAAATAAGATTTGTAGGAAAAGAATGGGAGAGAGAAATTTGACCACTAAACATACAATAATGCTGGTAGATGGCATGTCTTTATTATTTCGGGGATATTATGCTACAGCCTATCGAGGCTCAATTAGAAGAACGAGTACAGGAATTCCGACAAACGGGATTTATACATTTGTAAGGTACTTATGGGATGCCATTCAAACATTTGGTCCCAGTCACGTCGTTTGTTGTTGGGATATGGGAAAAACGACATTTCGCACCGAATTATTTTCCGATTATAAAGCAAACCGACCCGATCCTCCATTCGATCTTTTACCACAATTCGATCTTGTTAAAAAAGTAACGGAAAGCTTTAATATTCCAAATATCGGAATAAAAGGATATGAGGCGGATGATGTCATCGGCACCATTGCTTTAAATCACGCGCCGGAATTGAATGTTCATATTTTAACGGGTGACAACGATTTGTTGCAGCTGGTAAATGAACGTATCCATGTCATTATTATGAAAAAAGGTTTTTCAAATTATGCACATTTTACACCGGAACGTGTTCTCGAGGAAAAAGGTTTAATGCCACATCAGCTCAGGGAATTAAAAGGACTAATGGGAGATGCAAGTGACAACTATCCCGGAGTAAAAGGAATTGGAATTAAAACAGCTCAGAAGCTTCTCCATCAATACGAATCAATCGACGGCATTCTTAAAAATGCGGAAGATCTTCCTAAAGGAATCCGCTCCAAAATCATGTCACAACTTGACATGCTTCATCTTTCACATGATTTAGCAAAAAATCGATGTGACGTCCCTATGTCGTTTTCTATTTCAGAATGTATGTTGTCACTGGATAAGGGAAAAATAGAAAAACAATTTGAAGCTCTTGAAATGCAATCTTTATTGAAGTTGTTGGACGACCCGTTTTCATAAGTAAAATGCTTCCACACCTATTAAATGAGAGGCAAGAATTGAATTCATTAGCGAACTGCAAATACCTTCTTGTCTGTTTAGAAAGGAGCAAAACAATGGCATTGACAGCGGAGCAACTGCAACAATTTAACCAAACATTGCTTGAGATGAAAAAAGAAACTGAAACATTGCTTAAATCAAGCGATCACTTCGGTACCGAAGAAGAAATGATCAAAGAGTCGATGGGTGAGCTTTCAAATTATGACAACCACCCTGCAGATAATGGGACAATCTTATTTGACCGGGAAAAAGACATTGCATTAAATGAACATACAGAAAGAGAATTAAACGAAATTAATGACGCGCTTGAACGAATAAAAAATGGCACCTACGGAATTTGTGAAGATTGTAAACAGGATATTCCAATAGAAAGGCTCGAAGCACACCCTACAGCAGCTCGATGTGTCGAGCATAGCAGAGATCAAACAGTAGCAAAACAGAGACCTGTTGAGGAACAAATCTTAGAACCACCATTCGGAAACTTTGAAGGCTTCGAGAATGATGAAAATGAAAATACGTCTTACGACTCCGAAGATGCATGGCAAGATGTGGCAAAGTGGGGAACAAGCGATACACCGTCAGATCTTTTTGATAACGAGATTAAAGATTACAATGACATGTATCTCAATTCAGACGAACGAGTCGGGTATGTCGAAGACATCGAAAGCCTTGTCGCAACAAACCGGTATGGCAAAAACCGGAAAGTCTTGCCGAATGATAAGCATGAAGAGTATGAGGAAAGAGAATAACTGAGAAAGCACCCAACTTTACGAAGGAGGGTGCTTTGATGTTTTAGTAAGACTATAGAAATTGACTCAAGTCATAAAATTTGTGTAAAAAATTCCCGAAAATAAAATCGCTAATTTTCATTTTCTCATTTTTAAGAAAAAATATTAAAGAAAACAGCTGATTAGATGAGAAATTATATTGGCATGAAAGTTGCTATAATAAACAAGTAGATTAGTAAGGGGTGATTATTAAAAATAAAAGGTGAAATTATACATCTGGAATTTTGGGAGGCCAGCTTATGTCTTCATTAAAAGTGAAGTGTTTTACTTTAGGTCAATTAAAAACGAATTGTTTTGTAATTACAGATAAAATTAATAATAACTGCGTAGTTATCGATCCGGGAGAAGACCCAGAACCCGTTTTGAGGTACATAAAAGATAAAACAGTTGATTATATTTTACTTACTCATTCACATCATGACCATATTGCAGGTTTGAATGAAATTAGGAAAATGACAGGAGGTTTGGTGGCCATTCACCATGAAGAAGCTCAATGGTTGCTTGAACCAAATTTAAACTTGTCATATCAATCTAAAAATCCAATTGTTTGCAATTGGCCAGACATCGTACTGTATGGGGGGGAGGTTATAAAGTGGAATAATCATTTGATAAAATCAATTCACACCCCTGGCCATTCGCCTGGAGGGACATGCTACTTAATCGAACAGTACTTATTTAGCGGGGACACATTAATGGAGGGAGTAATTGGCATTACATATGGGGTACCGTATGGGAATCGGGAAAAATTAAAACAATCAATAAGAAATAAATTATTTACGCTTGAAGATGGTATAAAAGTTATGCCTGGGCATGGAAATTTGACATCAATAGGAATGGAAAAGAGATACAATCTCCTTCCGAATGTCAAATCATTTAGCAGAGATTAAATAGATTCCTGGCAATAACAAGGGTTAGCTCATTTTGAAAACGGAGCTTGTTGGAGTCAGGCAATACAAGGAAGTAAAGTACATTCCTAACTCAGAATCTAAAATCCTAATTTTTTCAGAGGAATTTTCTTCATTAGCGTCTAAATTTTTAAAAGAGTCAGTAATAAAGCGAGCTATAAAAAACCTACAACGATTGCTTTTATAGAAGAACTTCCGAGAAATGCTTCAGGTAAAGTGCTTCGCCGGGAACTAAGAAATTGGGTTTCAAAAAAGAGTGATTTGAAGAATTCTAAAATCTAAGGAGTGAGGAAATGAAAGCTGCTGTTTTTAAAGGCCCTGGTTCTCTAGAAGTCTGTTCAATACCAGATCCTGACTGTGCTGAAAATGATGTGGTACTGCGAGTGATTGCTTGCGGCATCTGTGGATCGGATTTACACACATTTCGGACGGGTGACTTTGTGAATCATGATCAAGTGATGGGACATGAATTTGTAGGTGAAGTAGTTGAAGTTGGAAAAAATGTCCAAGGCGTTACGGTTGGACAGCGAGCAGTCGGATTTGCCGCTAATTTCTGTGGGGAATGCCACTGGTGCAAAACGAACGATTTTATCTATTGCCCAGAATTATTTAAAACGGGGACTGGTTATGGCCGGCCCGGTGCGTTTGCCGAATATGTAAAGATAGAAAACGCAGCTATCAACCAAAACATTTTTCTAGTTCCGGATGAAATAACGGACGAGGAGGCTGCATCTATTGAGCCGCTTGGAGTGGCTGCGCAAACCGTACAGCAAACTCATGATCCAACCTATCGGAAAGCGCTAGTACTAGGCAACGGCTTCATTGGAAATATGGTAGCCCAAATATTGAAAAATGTTCACGGATATGAAGTAGCCATATCAGAACCTTCAAACCTTCGAAGAGAACTATCTTATGGTGCTGATAAGGCAATTAATCCTTTGAAAGACAATGTGATTGACCAAATACAAGACATGTGGGGAGAAGGCCCCTATCACTTCGGAGTAGGTGGAATGGCTGATTTAGTTGTTGAATGTGCGGGGATAAATGATACGTTCTCCCAGGCACTTGAAGCAGTGAGAAGCAGGGGAACAATAGCACTTGTCGCCTTGCCGGATAAGCCAGTGGATGCAAATGTTATGAGAATCGTTCATAAGGCTCCCAAAATTATTGGTGTGTTAGGCTCTCATATGGCTGAAGCAATTAACCTATTAAAAAATAAAAAAGTGAACCTTGATAATTTGGTTACCCATAACTATCCATTGGAAAAAATTGAAGAAGCTTTCAGAATCCAACAAAACGCGCAGGTGTCCGTAAAGGTGTTAGTAACGCCTCAATATTAAGAAGAAAAATTTTCAATGAATGAAGGAGGAAACGATGAGATTAGAAGGGAAAGTGGCTATTATAACAGGAGCAGGTAGCGGACAAGGTAAAGCTTCAGCAAAGTTATTTGCGAAAGAAGGAGCAAAAGTTGTTATTGCCGAATGGAATGAAGAAGCAGGGAAACGAATGGAACAAGAAATCGTCGATGCCGGCAATGAGGCCGTCTTTATTCAAACAGATATCTCCGATGAATCCAACGTCACCCTATTAGTTGATCAAGTAGTAGATATGTACGGGAGAATTGATATTTTATTTAACAATGCCGGTATAGGCTTTTCCTCAAGCTCCAAATACAAAATGGCTCCGTTATTGGAAACGCCTTTGAAAGATTGGAATGACATTCTCGGTATTAACTTAAATGGGGCTTATCTAATGTCAAAATATGTGTTACCCGTGATGATCAAGCAAAAAAGCGGAAATATCGTCAACAATTCTTCATTAAACGGGGTGCTCGGTGTAACAGGAGCTGATGCTTATACGGCAGCGAAAGGAGGGGTTGTTGCTTTAACGAGAGTCATGGCAGTCGATTACGGCAAATATAATATTCGCGTGAATTGCATTTGTCCGGGAGCCATCGATACACCGATGATTGCCGATGCATTAAAAAATCCCGAAGTTTCCAAAAACTATGAAGCGGGTCCGCTTGGTAGAGTCGGAAAACCGGAAGAAATTGCTTATGCGGCTTTGTTTTTAGCATCTGATGAATCTAGCTATGTGACAGGTTTAATTATGCCGGTAGACGGTGGTTGGAGCGTTGTATAGCGTTATTCATTTGATAAGGTCATCGTGTCATATTTTTACAGAAATTTTAATGAATGGAAAATCACGTAAATAAAAGTATGAGGTGATTAATAATGGCTGAAATTTATCAAAAAGAAATTAATTTAAGAGATTATAGTAAGGAAAATTTAATGGCGTTTTACCGTACAATGGTAAAAATCAGAAAGTTTGATGAAAATCTCATTCAATTGATGCACGAAGGGAAAGTGTCTGGTTTCTATCATTCCGGTATCGGATCGGAAGGACTGTCGGCAGGTTCAATAGTGCACAACCTTCGTGATGAAGATTATCTTTATTACAATCACCGTGGATGCAATCAAAAAATTGCAAAAGGGGTACCACTTTCTAAATTGTACGGTGATTTTTTGGGTACAGTTGAAGGGACAACAAGAGGTCTGGGAGCGGGAATCGTGCATAGTGCAGATGTCTCAAGAGGAGTATTAGGTCAAGCCGGTACAATTGGCTCCCAATTTAATATTGCTGTAGGCACTGCTTATTCAGCAAAATTCCAAGGTACTGATCGAGTCACTGTTTGTTATTTTGGTGATGGCGCAGCAGCAAGAGAGCCGTTGCATGGTTCGTTAAATTGGGCGGGGATATATGAGTTGCCGATTATTTATATTTGTGAAAACAATGAGTATGCCATTTCTTGTCATACTTCAGAAATGCATGCTGTGAAAGAACATATCGCTGATTGGGCTGATGGTTATGGGATCCCGAATTGTGTTGTGGATGGGAATGATGTTCTGTTGATGCATGAAGTTGCCAAGGAAGCAATCGAAAGAGCAAGGAAAGGCGAAGGCCCAACTTTTATAGAAGCAAAGACGTTCCGACATCGTGGGCATTTTGAGGGAGATCCATACGATTATGTTGATCCCGAGGTAGTAAAAGAATGGAAAGAAAAAAGGGATCCGATTAAGAATTTTAAGAAACGATTACTTGAAAACAATATTTGTTCAGAGAACGATTTTTCAAAAATAGATGAGCAAGTAGATCATGAAATCCAAAAAGCTATTAAGACGGCTGAATCCGCACCACTACCGGGTAGGGAAAGAATTTTTGAAGGACTATTTGCTTAAAGGGGATGAAACGATGAGAACATTAACAATGCGTGCAGCAATTTTGGAAGCATTATCCGAAGAAATGGAACGCGATGAAAAAACGGTATTATTTGGCGAAGACGTTGGCAAATTTGGTGGAATTAATGCAGTTACAAAAGGATTGTATGAGAAGTTTGGGAATAAACGTGTATTCGATACACCCATTGCGGAATCAACCATTGTGGGAGCGGCATTAGGTATGGCAATTACAGGTTTGCGCCCGATACCGGAATTACAGTTTGGCGATTTTGTAGGCATCGCATTTGATGAAATATTTAATAAATTAGGTAAATGGCGCTATATGCATGGTGGGTCGATGGAAGTCCCGGTTACACTAAGATTGCCAATTGGTATTGCTGGAGGAGCAGGACCCGAACATTCACAAAGTCCTCAAGCATTATTTATGCATGGGCCGGGACTACACATTGCCATTCCCTCCACCCCATACGATGCTAAAGGTTTACTTAAAACAGCCATACGAGATAATAATGCTGTCCTTTTCTTCGAACATAAAGTCTTGTATGACTTAAAAGGTGAAGTGCCTGAAGAGGAATATCTCATACCTTTAGGCCAAGCGGATGTAAAAAGAGAAGGATCAGATGTAACAATTATTGCAACAGCTCTTCAAGTTCATACTGCTTTAGATGCAGCTGAATCTTTAAGCAAGGAAGGAATCGAAGTTGAAGTCGTTGATCCAAGAACATTAGCCCCACTTGATAAAGAAACGATATTAGGATCAGTTCGGAAAACAGGCCGTGTACTCATTGTACACGAAGAACCAAAAACAGGGGGATCAGGTGCGGAATTGGCCGCTCAAATATCCGAAGAAGCAATTTTTGACTTACAGGCACCTGTTAGGAGAATTGGAGGTCCAGATGTTCCGATTGCCCAAAGTCTACATTTAGAACAATTCTATCGCCCGAGTGAACAACAAATTATTGATACGGTGATGGAATTAATGGAATATTAAGTTTATCTGAATAAAAAAAAGATTGGACAGGGGTGGGAAAATGAACGAAGTAAAAATGCCTCGTTTAGGGGTGACCATGCAGTCAGGGAAAATTGCTGAATGGTTAAAAGAAGAAGGAGATTACGTCGAGAAAGGCGAAGAACTATTTGTATTGGAAACAGAAAAATCAACAGTGGAAATTGAAGCGCAAGTATCAGGTGTACTTAAAAAAATACTCATCCAAGAAGAAATCGAAGTCCCGATAAACGAAGTCATCGCAATTATAGGGGAACCGGACGAAGTGATTGATTTAAGCAAATATGAAAAACAAGCCCCATCCATAAGGGAAAATAGCGAAGAGCCCGCCGATTCTCTAAATAATGCAGGATCAGACCGCCCGAAACCGTCAGGAAAAGTTATGCCAAGGGTCAGGAAATTGGCCAAAGAATTGGGCGTTTCTCTAGATTCTGTCACTGGAACTGGAAAGGGAGGTATGATTACAGAAGAGGATATTCGAAATGCTAGTTCAATTCGTTCACAAGGGAACGAATTTAGGGAAACAATTGAATTGAATAATATTAAGAGAGAAATGTCAAAAAATATGTTAAACAGTTGGAGAAATATTCCACAATTTACTCAAATTGTCAGTGTAAACATGGAAAAGGTATTAGAAGTAAAATCAAAGCTGGATGGAGTAACAATAAATGATCTTCTCGTCAAAACGGTAGGCACGATCGCTGACAAATACCCCATAGTAAATAGTAAGCTAGAGGATAATAAAATATTAGTTTTTAAAGAGGTAAACATATCAGTCGCGGTGTCTTCCAAACAGGGGTTAGTTGTACCGGTTGTGAAGGAAGTAAACAAAAAAGGAGTCGATGAAATTTCAAAAGCAATCAAACAATTGTCTGAAGAAGCCGAAGCGAACCAACTG
The DNA here is from genome assembly GCF_003097615.1 of Pueribacillus theae. Taxonomy (NCBI): domain Bacteria; kingdom Bacillati; phylum Bacillota; class Bacilli; order Caryophanales; family Bacillaceae; genus Pueribacillus; species Pueribacillus theae. The sequence goes on along the minus strand of NZ_QCZG01000016.1, from coordinate 21,269 downwards.
TCCCCTGATGACTTTTCTGGAGGTACAATTACAGTCTCAAACTTAGGGAGTTTGGGGATCGAATCAGGTACGCCAATCATAAATATCCCCCAGTCAACGATTGTTTTTGCTGGGGCAATACAAAAAACTCCCGTGGTGGATGAAAACGATGAGATTGTTGTGAAACCAATGATGAAATTATCCATTTGTTACGATCACCGTTTTATTGATGGGGTAGCCGGAGCGAAATTTACGAACGAATTGAAGAATGCTTTAGAGAACTTAACGATTGAAGAAGTAGAGTAATAGGGAACCGGCGGTTCCCTATTCTCGGTTCACAGGAATAAGCGGGAACAAAAATTAGTTTTTCTTTTTGGAGGAGTTGGCAGCATGTCGAATGTATTTTTATTTAAAAGTCTTTCCCAACCTTCTCAAGACATTTCTTCAAAGGCGATGTCAACAAAACGGGCATGGTTCAATTATTTTCAAAAAGGGATTGATCTCGGACAAGTCAGGTATATTATTATGCGTTCTTGGAAGAGATCCCAGCGCCACGGCATAAATCCAAATAACCAGGAAGCGCCTGTAGTATATAAAGGAAAAGTCATTGCAGAAAGAATTAATAAAAACAAAGAACTATTGCATTTAATTCGTCCCTTCATGGATGACCTTTATGAAATTGTGAAAGGGACAGATAGTGTACTGGCTTTTTCTGATCGTGACGGGGTCGTTCTGGAATTATTCGGCGATAGTGAAATTGCCGTGTCGGCAGCTTCTGTTAATTTTAAAGTCGGCGTAGATATGAGAGAAGAAGTTACAGGAACGAATGCCATAGGTTTGGCGATAAATGAAAAGAGACCCATTCAAGTCTTTTCTGCCGAACATTACTGTCTAGCTTGGCATGAGGCTAATTGTTCAAGCGCCCCAATTATGGATCCCTTTTCCAATGAATTGATCGGCGTGATAACCCTTGTTGGATATTATAAATCGGCCCATCCCCATTCTTTGGGGTTGATTACAACTGCTGCCAACACGATCATGCAATTAATCCATCAACAAGGATTGGAAAAGGAAAAGTATCTTTTAAATAATTATTTCAGTGCTGCGATGGACTCGATTTCGGACGGCCTGGTCATTGTTAATCGATATGGTGAAATTGTAAAGTTGAATGCTGTCGCCGCCCACCTTTTAAAAGTTCCAACAACTTCATGCTACAAAAATGTGCTGAAAGAATTCGATTATTTGAAACCACTGCTCCGTTCCATTCAGGAAACAATAAATGGCAACGACATTATTACTAAAAAAGAACTGAATATCCCTTCCAAAGAGAAATTTACGATTTTGTTCACCGCAAGGAGAATTACTGTCAATGAGGAATGCTTGGGCATCATTCTGATTTTAAAGAAAGAGTTGACTTCTGGCGTACGTGAACAAATTGCTGCCAAATACCAATTCTCGTCATTGATTGGCAAAAGTGATAAGTTTTTACATACGATTCAATTAGCAAAGAAAATGGCAAAAACAGATAAAAGCATCTTAATCTCTGGTGAAAGTGGAACAGGGAAAGAACTATTTGCCCAAGCGATTCATAATGCTAGCTCACGGAAAGACGGTCCTTTTATAGCGGTAAATTGCGCGGGAATTCCAAAAGAATTAATCGCGAGCGAGCTCTTTGGCTATGAAGAAGGTTCATTTACAGGTGCGGTAAAAGGCGGAAAAAAAGGCAAGTTTGAAGCGGCCAATGGCGGAACAATATTTCTCGATGAAATTGGAGATATGCCTTTAGATTTGCAGGCTCATTTACTAAGGGTGCTTGAAGAAAAAGAAGTAACACCCGTTGGCTCCAATAATCCAAAACCTTTAGATATTCGTGTCATAGCCGCTACCAACAAAGATTTATTTCTCATGGCAAAAGAAAATAAATTTCGCCTTGATTTGTTTTACAGGCTGAATGTTCTTTCCCTGACAATCCCTCCTTTAAGAGAAAGAACGGAAGATTTTACACAATTTATCGAAAAGTTTTTGCCGGAAAAAACAATGTCACCCTCGCTTTTAAACGAATTTTACAAATATGACTGGCCTGGAAACGTTCGTGAACTCCAAAACGTTTTAGAACATATTGATGTCATGTGCGAAGATAGAGTTGTAACTGCCGAACATTTGCCGTTCTATCTCAAAGAACAGCTAATCGTAACGAAAGAAGAAATGCCAATCCATAAAGTATTTACGAAAAAAGCAGAAAAGGAATCAATCATTTGGGCTCTAAGGGAGAGCGCGAGTGTTGCCGAGGCAGCGGAAAAGCTGCAAGTGTCGACAAGTACGCTATACCGATGGATTAAGCAGCACGGCATTTCTGTGAAAGAGGAATTGAAAAAGGAATGAGGAATATCTATCCAAAGCGCATCCACGAGGTGCGTCAATCGCTGAACACTGAAAAATAGAAAGGAAGGGAAATCATGGACCATTTAAAAACCCCAGAATTATCGTTTGTTTTTAATATGGAGCTTCGAGTTGAAAATCCTTATTTACCCGGGGAAACGCCGACAGGGAATAAAAGGATCATCAGGGTTTCTGGGGGTGAATTCGAGGGCGAAAAAATTAGAGGAAAAGTGACCCCGGGAGGAGATGACTGGATAACAGTCCGAAAAGACGGAACAATTATTCAGGATGTCCGCATCCTCTTGGAGACAGATGACAACGAACTGATTATGATGACATACCGGGGAATAAGGACTGGTCCCGAAAGCGTATTGGCTCGTTTGGATAACAATGAAGAGGTCGATCCAGAAGAATATTATTTTAGAACAGTGCCAGTATTTGAAACATCGTCAGAAAAATATGACTGGATGAATAAAACAGTTTTTATTGCCACTGGTAAACGATCAAAAGGTAAAGTGAATTATTCAATATTTGCAGTGGAATAAACAGAAGGGAATGTTTTTGTGGGGAACTCCTTTATAAGGATACATAAGCATGGGCTGCCCGATTGTAACTTAAGAGGGCAGCCCTATGTACTTTAAGCAAAATGTTGGTCTTTCAAAATTCGCTCCAGCTCTTCCGCATGATGCGTTTCATCCGTGATCATGTCTTCTAGTTTGGTAACAAGTTCTGTTAAGCCAAGATCTTCAGCTTGCTTTTTCCGTGTTTCGTAGCGATCGATCGTATCTTTTTCCGCTTTAAGCGCTTCTTCTAGCATTTCTTTAACATCAGTAACTTGTCTAACCTCGGCAGGTGTCGTTGTTGGCGTACCACCGAGTGTTTGTATTTTTTCAGCCAAGTAAAGCGCGTGGCCTTGTTCGTCTGCAATTTCGCCTTCAAAAAAAGGTTTCAGTGTTTGGCGGTATAACCCATTTACTGTTGCCGCGTAGTAAGTGTACTGTATTGCTGCTGCGTATTCGTTCGCTAAGTCCTCATTTAAACCATCGATTAAATCTTGCATCTCTTTTTCCATTCAAATACTCCCTTTCCCAAAATTTTTTAAAATGCAAAAGTGAAATCGGTCTTTTTCGCCAATTTCAACTAATCTGGCCTCTGATTTCTGACCTCTGTAATGTAGAGTACCCTTTTTAGCATAACATTAAACAATTTTTTCCTCCATTTGTTAACGAAAAAGATTTCCTTAATTTCATAAGGTCAAAAAAATAAAAAAATGTTATAATGAAAGTCAGAATAAGGATTAACTTGCAATCCGAAATAATTTTTTGTGATATAATGACAAAATGAATACTGAAATTAAGGAGGAACTAACAAATTGGCTAATTACTCAGCGTATCATCCTTACCCATCAGCAAGACATAGTACATATGCCAAAAACGGTATGGTTGCAACGTCGCAGCCTTTAGCTGCACAGGCAGGGCTTGATATCCTAAAAAAAGGCGGTAATGCCATTGATGCTGCAATTGCAACGGCTGCTTGTTTAACAGTTGTTGAACCGACATCAAATGGGATTGGCGGTGACGCATTTGCTCTCGTTTGGGTAAAAGGGGATCTTCACGGGTTGAATGCAAGTGGTTTTGCGCCGAAAAATATTAGTATCGATAAGTTAAAAGAAGCGGGTTATGATGAGATACCTGAAACAGGCTGGGCTCCTGTTACTGTTCCAGGCTTGCCGTCAGCATGGGCGGCATTGTCAAAGCGTTTTGGGAAGCTGCCTTTAACCGAAGTGTTGAAACCGGCGATTGATTATGCCGAGAACGGTTACCCACTTTCAAGAACGCTTGCTAGAGTATGGAAGCAGGAATATCGCAGGTTCAAACAATTATTGGACGGGGAAGAGTTTGAAAGCTGGTTTGAAACTTTCGCTCCAAATGGCCGTGCCCCTGAAATTGGCGAGGTTTGGGCGTCTCCGGGACATGCTTCTACTTTACGATCGATTGCTGAAACGAATGCCGAATCGTTTTACAGAGACGAACTAGCGGAGAAAATTGCTAAATTTTCCAAGGAACATAACGGTTATCTCACTGCCGATGATTTAGCAGAATATTACCCTGAATGGGTTGATCCGATCAATGTCAATTATCGCGGCTATGATGTATGGGAAATTCCTCCAAACGGCCAAGGGCTCGTCGCTTTGCAGGCGCTGAATATTTTGGAAGGCTTTGATTTTCCTGTGAAAGACAGCGTGGATACGTATCACAAACAAATTGAAGCAATGAAATTGGCATTTGCAGATGGAGGAAAATACATTGCCGACAGCAGGTATATGTCTCAAGATATTAATGGGTTGCTTTCGAAAGAGTACGCTGCGCAAAGACGTCGTTTAATAGGCGAGGAAGCATTAATGCCTGAAGCAGGGAAGCCGCCTAAAGGTGGTACGGTGTATCTCGCGACGGCAGATAGTGAAGGAAATATGGTCTCCTATATCCAAAGCAATTACATTGAATTTGGTTCGGGGCTTGTTGTACCTGGAACAGGAATCAGCCTGCAAAACCGGGGACACAGTTTCTCCTTTGATCCGAATCATGACAATGCGCTGGAACCTAGGAAAAGACCTTATCATACCATCATTCCTGGCTTCTTGACGAAAGACAATGTTGCGGTTGGTCCGTTCGGTGTCATGGGTGGATTTATGCAGCCTCAAGGCCATTTGCAAGTGGTTATGAATAAAATTGATTTCGATTTAAATCCACAAGCATCATTAGACGCACCTCGCTGGAAATGGGTGGAAGGCAAAACGGTGGAGTTGGAACATTCTGTACCAAACCACATTGCTCTTGCGCTCAAAGATCGCGGCCATGATGTTCGTATTGCTCTTGAACCGTATAGCTTCGGTCGCGGACAAATTATTTGGCGCGATCCGGAAACAGGTGTCCTTACAGGTGGAACAGAACATCGTACGGATGGTATCGTTGCAGCGTGGTAATCTATTATGTTATGAAAAATAACCCCTGTCAGCAAGGTTATTTTACCTCGCGGGAGGGGCTTTTCTATTTCTATCTCGGACGCAGTCTTTAAGCATTTAAGAATGGGGAAATTGTTTCCCTATTCCACACTTTGCAGCAGCGCATCTCCCTTTTTTCCTACACGAAGGTAGGCGAATTCTGCTTCATTTTGCAACTTCATTCCTTCTCCTTCAGGAACGAAATAGCTTTCTGTTCCATAAATCACTTCGCCCGGACCGTTCATTTTCCCGTTTATGATGACATCACCAGGCTGTTTTTCGTAAGGGCGGTTCCATTCTCCATTTTCGTAAACGTAGCCCGCATAGTCATAAAGATTATCTTCATTTTCTCGAAGGACGATTTTCACTTTCTCATTCCAAGTTGAAGGATCATCCAGGTCAGGAATGGTTGAAATGTCATATCGTAACGTGACGTAATCCCCTTGAAGCAAGGAGCGTGGGTCAACAGGTACGAGCTTTACTTTAATTAATGTTCCTTCTTTTAACAACGTTTCATTTGTGATGGATTGATAGGTGACAAATCCGACTTGCAGTAACACAACAGCCAGAATGAGTGCCCACTTTTGTTTGAAGCGTGGAAGTTTATCTTCTGTCTTGGCCATTCTCTTTTCAAAATAAATTGTAACGGCGAGAATGACAAGACCAAGAAATAAAAACAACAGCGATTTATGAATCAGTTTCCATAAATATTCGTAATATTTATACCCAATAAATAAAAACCAAAAAATAAAACTCGTTAGCCATTCCCACCTTCTCGTATCCCGATTCAATGCGAAAAGGCAAATGGTTGTGATGAGAAAGAAACTGATATTATAAACGATGCTCAACCAATTTGAGACATCGATTATTGTAAGCGTAATAAACGACAGGTAGGCAAGAATGAGTGCCGTATAATGCGTTGCTTTGTCCTTTTTTTGTAAATAGTAGTACACCCCATTCAAGACAAGCAGGCTAACGGTCACACCGTGAACCAAAAACCACTCGAACATGATGGAACCAAACACAAGATTCAAAAGCAAATAGAGAAAGACTCTCATGCCTTTTTGTTTCATAACATAAATGGCGAAACAGACAAGGGCTAATAGTAGCAAACGATAAAAAAACAGATCATGAAAGAGGCCGGTGCTTACTGCAAGCAGGAAACCCGTAGCTAAAAGTGTATAAGTAATTTGAACTGGCCAATTTGTTAATAATCCAGGGAGAATAAGTGCAATCACTGCAAAGAAAAATAAAAAATCAATTGAACTTTCAGGAAACATTAAGAAAAAGAGGCCAGATATCGCGCTTGTCGCAAACAAAGTTGCAATAAATGTAACCAATATTGTAATCAAAGATTTAATAAGTTTATTCATTGGATTTGCACTAATGTACTTCACAGCAATCACACTAAGGAAAACGAGGGCAGCGGCTAAAAGGAGAAAGAAAAATAAAATCCATTCTCCGAAGTAATCGGCAATCCAGTTAAAACCTTTTATGACGAGATAGATGGTTGCAGACACACCATGTAAAGTAAGCAGCACGCGGTTCGCTTTCATTTTGGACCAGTAATAAAATCCAATCGCCAAAACGATAACGTATAAGCCATTGCTTATCAACTTATAAAGTGGCAGCTCGGCAATGACGGTTAAGAAAATGAAAACGTAATGAAAGACGGCAAACGCCCCGTATTTCATTGTTTTAGAATGGAGGATCGGTTCACTTGCATAAAAAATAACGGCATTCAAAAGAATAACGCCAAACAGCATCCAAAAATATTGATGCTCATTCCAATTCGCAAAATAAGTGGACGGCGTTAAATAAAAATAAATCATTAGGTGCAATAAAATAAAGCCGAGAATATAAAAAGGCTCATATCTCGTAATCAATGAAAAAAGCAACACTGGAATAAGCCAGACTAAAAACAACAAATAACTGTCCGCATGAGAATTGTAGATTTGACCAATGAGTGCAACCGATAATCCAAATACGATACTTGTCGCAATCAGCATCCAATCACTTAGAAACCGCTGATGTTTCACTACATTCACTAAAAGAATATGCAGTCCATAAAAAAGTAAAATGAGCGCAATGCTTAAACAAACTTTCGTTATGCGATCAAATCCTTGCCAATTCGAAGCAAAGAAATAAAAAATGCTTGAAAGAAGAAGACTGATTCCTAACAAATAACCGGTCTTGATTCCTTTTACATCCAAATCATTTCCCCCTTTTACGATCAGTATATACGCTAATTTTCAGAAAATATATAGAAAAAAAGAAATCGGTCTTTTTCGCCGATTTCTACTAGTCTGGCTTTTGAACTCTAACTTTTTATAAAAGGATAAGTCTAAATTGGCAATTCGCCAGTTTAGACCAATCGCACCTCTCACGCGAATGCGTTTTTCTTAAAGTATGTATTGGTCAATCTGCTTTACAAGACTGAATACTTCCGGTTTGCTTACTTGCGCGTCAGCTCCAACACGTTCTCCTTTATGTTTTAAGTCATTTGTAATAAGAGAAGAGAAAATAATAACAGGCAAGACGTTGAACCTTTCATCCTCTTTAATTCTCTTTGTTAAATGATGTCCATCCATCTTAGGCATTTCAATATCTGTAATCACGAGCTGAATTTCATTTTGGATGTCGCCTTTTTTTGCGTATGCTTCAAGCTTTTCATAGGCTTCAGAGCCATCTACACAAAATTCGAGGTTTGCGTAGCCAACCTCCTCAAGTGTTTCCCGCAACAGTTCTCTCAATAAAGCGGAATCTTCCGCGATCAGTATTTTCTTCGCTGAACGTTCCCTTTTTCCAACGGTTTTAATCCGATCTTTCGTTATGCCTGTATGAGGGTTAATATCGAATATAATTTTTTCAAAATCGGGAAGTAGAATCATATCTTCATCAAAGTGAATAATACCTGTGATTAGGCCTTCAAGATCTTTTGCCAAATCATTTGGCTGTTCGATGGCTTCCCATGAAAAGCGGTCGATTCGGGCAACATTTTCAACATGAAAGGCTACTTTTAACTGGTTGAATTCCGTGATAATCAGTTTTTCCGATGGCTTCCCAGCGCTCACAGGCAAGCGAAGCACGTTTGCCAAATGAACGACAGGCACGACTTCACCGCGAAGTGAGACGACTCCTTCGATATTTGGGTGGGAAAATGGAATTTTCGTTGCAGGAAAAAAAGGTATAATTTCTCTAACTTTTATCACGTTAATGCCAAAACGACTGTTGGCGATCGTAAATTCAACGATTTCTAATTCATTCGTTCCACTTTCAAGCAGGATCCCTTTGTTAGTCTGCATATGTATTTCTCCTTTCTATTACGCTCTTATTCTTTATATCGGCAGTTTCATTGAAACCGTTATAGCGTAACAGATGAAGGGAGAAAAATTAGGATTAAAAACCGGCGAACTGCCGGTTTTTGGTTGCGATATTAGTAAACGTAAGCTGCACCAACGATAATCAACAAAATGAACAAGACGACGATTAGCGCGAAACCAGCACCAGCACCATAGCCGCCGCCGTAGCCGCCGCCTCCATATCCGTAGCCCATTAACGTTCACCACCCTTCTTGGTTTACTTTAAATTATGGAAAAAAAGGTGGAGACGAAACGGGTATTAGCCGGCTAGTCGGCAATTTGTGCGAATACCCAGTTTAACATTGGCCGCTTGCGGTTACTTAGTTATTATCAAGTTCTTCCCTGAAGACCGAATACGTTTTCACATAAGCTTTCCCTGTAAACAATTCCTGTGGTACGTTAATGCCCGAGGTGGAAGGTTTCGTTAAACCAAATTCTGGAGAGTTTTCGAATCGTCGATAGTCACCAGATGAATCCCACATGCTCAGGATGATAAATGAATCACTTTTTATCGGTTTTAAAACTCTGACAGCAAGGCATCCGGGTTGCTTTTCGATCATCTCAGCGCGTATCTTCGCCTCATATAGAAAGATATCCTTGTGTTCCTGCGTAACGGGAACGTTATTTATCACAGCGAAAGTGGCTCTTTCAAAACTTCCGCTCGCTTTTTCAATTGCATAGGTTTTGCCGCTTTGAAAAAGGCTCTTTCCTTCTTTTTCCACAATAAGGATGGATGAACCGCCGCCATCCAATAGGTAAATATCGTATTTATTTTGATACTTTTCATAAATTGACTTTAAAAAATCATGTGTGCCATACGTAATAAAAAAATTCATATTGCCAACCTCCTAACAATTTCCTTTTCTTTACTATCGTACCCTTACATGGAATAATAATAAACAGGGTAAATAACGTTTAAAGGAGCACAAAAACAGGTCGAGAGGGAGGAACTAAGGTGAAACCCCTTTCTTTTCTTCGAAAACACCAATTGTTATTTTTGGCAATTTTTTTATTTTGGGTGAAAGCTTACATTGTTCAAAGGTTCTGTTTTAATACGCCGACAGAAGGTGTGCTTCAAGGGCTTCTTTTGTTGGTCAACCCTTTAAGCTCCGCTTTATTGCTTTTTGGGATCAGTTTGTTTTTTTCGGTAAAATGGCGCAAACTGACGATCATTCTTATTAGTTTACTAAGTTCAATGATTTTATATTCAAATGTCATTTATAATCGATTTTTTAACGATTTTATTACACTTCCAACACTGTTCCAAACGAATAATATGGGTGATTTGGGCGGCAGTATTTTTACGCTTGTTCAAGCAACGGATCTTTTTCTTTTTGCTGATGTTGCTTTTCTTTTGATCATTGTTAGATTCGTAGAATTCCCAATCACTTTAGCTACGAAAAAACAAATTAATACTATCTTTGGGAGCGCGCTCGCATTGTTTGCATTCAACCTCGCGTTATCTGAAATCGAACAGCCTCAATTATTAACAAAATCTTTCGATCGCTCAATGATCATTCAAAACATTGGTGTCATTAACTTTCATATTTACGATCTTGTGATGCAATCAACGGTTAGAGTCCATAAAGCGCTAGCAAAGAGTGACGTTTTTTACGAAGTGGAAAATTTCGTTAACGACTTGCATGGGGAACCAAATCCATCATTTCGGGGAAAGGCGAAAGGAAAAAATGTTTTTATCATTTCTCTTGAATCCATGCAAAGTTTTGTGTTGAATCGAAAGATGGAAGGGCATGAGATCACCCCATTTCTAAATGACTTAATGAAAGAAAGCTACTACTTTCCAAATTTTTATCACCAAACGGGACAAGGAAAAACGTCTGATGCGGAATTTCTTGTTGATAATTCGTTATATCCGCTTCCAAGCGGGGCTGTCTTTTTTACGCATGCTGAAAATGAATACAACGGATTGCCCGAAATTATTTCTAGGGAAGGATACTACCCGGCCGTTATGCATGCCAATCATGCAAGCTTTTGGAATCGGGACATCATGTATGACGCATTAGGCTACAAACGATATTTTTCCGCAGATGATTTTGAAATCAATGAAAACAATTCAGTCGGATGGGGCTTGAAAGATATTGACATGTTTGAGCAATCAATCGCCCATTTGACATCATTGCCGGAACCTTATTATGTGAAGTATTTAACCATTACGAATCATTTTCCTTACGCTTTGGAGAAAGAAGATGAATTTATCCCCCAATGGACATCAACAAGTGAAACAGTCAATCGCTATTTCACAACGGTTCGGTATACAGATGAAGCGGTGAAGCGTTTTTTTCAACGTTTGAAGGAAGAAGGCGTATATGAAAATGCCATCTTCATTTTTTACGGAGACCATTACGGGATATCTGAATACCATAATAAGGAATTGGGGGAATTTCTAGGGAAGGAAATTACTCCGTTCGAGTCTGTGCAGCTCCAAAGGGTTCCATTGCTTATTCATATTCCGGGGGAGCAAGGCGGGACATTCGATACGATTGGCGGACAAATCGATCTGAAGCCGACGATTTTAAATTTGCTCGGGATTGATGAAGGAGAAGACCTTTCGTTTGGCAATGACTTGTTTTCCAATGAACGTCCCGGTTTAGTTGTGCTTCGAGACGGAAGCTTTATTACAGAAAAGTATATTTATACGAAAAACAAATGCTACGATAAATCGAATGAATCTGAAATAGAGATTGAAGCGTGTGAACCTTTCATAGAAGAAGCCCAGCTTCAGCTTGATCAATCCGACAAAGTGATTTACGGTGATTTACTAAGGTTCTACGAAAATAAATAAATACTTAATTTTGGCAGGCCATTCTTTTGGCCTGCTTTTACTCTGGCTTCCGGTTTCTGGCCTCTGACCTCAGTTAAACCCACACCTCTCCATTGTGATTGGAATATGCTATTGCGAGTCAATGAATATGGGAGGTGAATGGGTGAGTCTTTTTAAATCAGCTCGCTTTTGGATGATTATACTTATCTCAGTACTTTCCCTTTCATTTATAGTATGGAGCATAAACCTTTCGGATAAGGACGATGATTCTGATTCAAATAATGGGGGAAACGGGAGCGGGCAAGAGATTTTATGGGGAGTGGATTCCGCTACGTACACGACCAAAGAGTTTTATGAGTGTGTTGTCGACAACTTTGGGAAACCAGATGCTTGGGGGAGATATATCGGTTCAAAGAAAGGCGTATCATCTGGATTAGATCAAGACGAGATTGACTTTTTACACGAAAAAGACATCCCAATTATCCCAATTTACAACCATTTTACTGATGCAACCGGATATGACAACGGAAAAAATGAGGCTAAAAAAGCAATAGAAATTGCGAAAGAGCTTGGGATAAAAGAAGGCGTCTATTTATTCGCGGATATTGAGCCGGAATATCCTGTCGATTCCGCATTTATTCAAGGCTGGACAGATCAACTTGCCTCTTCACCATATAAATCGGGGATATATGGCGTTTTTGATGAAGGAAGCAATCTTTTTAAAGCTTTTGAAGCAGCAGCTTCTGAAAATGACAAAGTTGCAAAAGAGGTTGTTGTTTGGACGAGTTACCCTCAAGAAGGGGTGACAAAAAAAGACAATGCACCAAAGTTTAACCCTGAGGCACCTAAATCAGCGAATGCGCTAATCTGGCAGTACGGGCTAGATGATGAAACCTGTAATATTGATACAAATTTGCTTCGTGAAAAAATGCTGGAAGGGCTTTGGTAACTTAGAGGTTAGAGTAAGAGTCAGCTGTTCGCTGACTCCTTTTTAATTAAGAAAGTTTAAATTTGCTTTTCCGCAAATTTAAGGCCCACAGGAGGCGGGTCACACAGACGTTGCCGCACAATGTGGCGTTCTTATTCTGTGTAAGCCGTTTGTTTTTCTTTTGGGATCTTTTTCAGAAGTTTTTCAGTGATGAGGTTTGCGTTCTTTTCTTGTATATGGGCGCCATCATAAAATGCTGTAAGGGAACCATCGTATTTTTTTACTCGATCGAAATTTTCGAAGGTAAAGTTATTGTATTCAGCTTCCAAGTCGTTTAAGTAGGCGACAAGTTTTTGGGAAATTTCATCATAACCGCGTGTTTTTCGCAAATCATTAATGAGATCGTCATGCAATGTTGTAATAAAAGAGACGACTTCAATGTCATTTTCCTTGGCAATTCTAAGGAAATCAGTAAAGTATTCTTGGCGATTCTCACTTAATCGTGTGTATCCCTTAAACCGATCGCGATATTTTTCAATGTAATCTTCTATTTTGGCATCGTAATTATCTTCCGTTACTTTGTCTTCTTTTTTCGAGTAATGCAAGAAACCATTTTTATCATACGAAGTCGAGGGATCCGGATAATCTGTTGCAGCGTAATATAAGCTTCTAACTGTACCCGCTGTCTCGTCATACGAAAGCAAGGCGGTCAACTTATCTTTCAATGAAACTTTATCTTCTTTTTTTAAATATTTCGCAAGTGTATTGTTAAATAACAGCCGTTCATCTATCGGTGCCGTATTGTGAAACGCTTCAACATCAATACCTAAAAGGATAATCTTTGGTTTTACCTTTAAATCTTCAAGGGCATAGCGAAGCATGACATAATAATCCTCGGCTTGAGCTGAATTGACACCGGCGTTAAATGAAGTAAGCCCGGTCTTTTTTTTGATAAAATCTGGGTCAAGTTTCATAGAACGGCTTGATCCGAGAATGAGAACATCAGGGTTTTCTTCAAAATTTTCAAGAAGGGCAGCTTTATCGCTGCGTCCTGTCCAAACGAGGGAAGGCAAAACATGCGATTTATATTTACCAAGCGGATTTACGGCATAGTTTAAAGCCATCACACCGCCCGTAATAAAAAGGGAAGCGAGAATAACGGTAATGGCCATTCTTTTCCAAGACAAGCGAAATCCCTCCTTTAAATGGTTCGAAAAGATTTTTTAGAACTGAAAATATAGAAACTCCGCTTTTCGATTAATAAATAAAATCGCCGCGATTAATAGTCCTGTTATGAGCATAGCCCATTTCCAATTTGGCTTTAATCGCTTTGAAAATTCAATTGTGTTCGGGGCGAAGCTTACCCATAAATATAAGCCGATTAAAACAACGAGCTCTGTCAACCCTTGTGGAAAGTACTCCAGTTTTCCAAATTCAATGCCATTGAAACCGGCCATTCCCTTTAATACCTTTACTGCGTCGTTCACTGTTTCAGCACGGAAGAACACCCATCCGACGACAACCGCAACAAAAGTGAGTATACGGGCAGGTGTAAATGAGAACAATGAAAAGAAATAAGAAGATCGGGATGCAGCAATTTCAACAGCGCTTGATTTTACAGGGAAAAGTTTCTTTTTAATGTCCCTGTACAAATGATTGATAACATTGTATAAGCCGTGAAGCGCTCCCCATATGACAAACGTCCATCCTGCACCATGCCATATGCCGCCGAGAAGCATCGTAATAAAAAGATTCATATATTTACGAGGCTTTCCTTTTCGGTTCCCGCCAAGGGGAATATAAAGATAGTCTTTTAAAAAAGCGGATAGTGTCATATGCCACGAACGCCAAAAGTCAATAATGGAATTTGCCTTATAGGGTGAAAAAAAGTTAATCGGCAGCTTAATGTTGAACATTAACCCTAATCCAATTGCCATTTCCGAGTAGCCGGAAAAGTCAAAGTAAAGCTGAAACGTGTAAGCGAGCGCTGAACCCCATGCTTCAAAAAAAGTTAATGACGCTGCTTCATCAAAGCCTGGAGTGGCCCATAGTGCGACAGAATCAGCAATGACAACTTTTTTAAACAAGCCCGAAGAAAAAATAAACAGGCCGAGCGCAAGATTTTCATAGTTTATATTGAACACTGTTTGTTGTTGAAATTGCGGGATGACATCTTTGTGCTGGACGATCGGGCCAGCGATTAACTGTGGAAAGAAAACAACGAACAATGTGTAGTTCAGGAAGTTGTAATCTTTCGTAAGCCCCCGGTTTGAATCAACGAGAAAACCAATCTGCTGGAATGTAAAAAATGAAATCGCAAGAGGCAGGATAACCTCAAGAAGCGGCACCGAAGTACCGAATAAACGATTCACATTTTCCAAAAAGAAATCAACATATTTGTAATAACCAAGCAGTCCAAGGTTTACGGCGATTCCGAAAATCAATATTTTTTTATTTGGCTTCCTTGAGAGTAGTTTTCCAACCGCAAAGTTGAAGGCAATGCTAAAGAACAAAAGCAATACGTAGCGGTAGTCCCAATACGCGTAGAAAAAAATGGAAGCGGCGACTATCACCACTTTTGCAGCTGTAAACCATTTAAATTTAGCAAAGATAAAATAAATTAAAAATGTAATTGGTAAAAACACAAAGATAAACTCAAATGAATTGAACAGCATCGTTGTGTCTCCTTTCAGAGCAAACAAAAGAAAAAAGAAACTAATTACTTTTACCCTTTTTTCAAAAAACAAAACGTATGTGTACTCTAAAAATATCAAAAAATCCTTCTAAAGTGAGGGTTTTTGGTATAAAATCGCCATTTGTAAACGAAGATTAACCTTTGTAGCATAGCCGTAAAATACGGATGATCCGTACGTGAATCTATGAACGAATCGTCAAAATAAACGATTTCATGACATTTGAAGCGGAATTGTATACAACAAGCAAGCGAGCGGCTATAGTGGAGATGACATGGATAAGAACAAAGACGCTGACGCGTCCTTACTTGGAGTTAGATGTGAGAAGTTGGATTTGTAGAAATCGGCGAAAAAGACCAATTTCACTTATTTTAATCGTCAGAGTTCAGAGACCGGATTTGTTTAAATTTGTGAAAGAGAAAATTTATACTTTCTTATTTCGTGGAAAGGTGTGGCAGAATGACAAAATTCAACGATACATTTTTAAAGGCCTGTCGAGGAGAACAAACGGATTATGTGCCGGTATGGTTTATGCGCCAAGCTGGCCGAACGCAGCCTGAATATCTTAAAATTAAAGAGAAATATTCTCTTTTTGAGATTACTCATCAACCTGAACTGTGTGCGCGGGTGACGAGGCTTCCAATTGACGAATACAATTACGGGGTAGATGCAGCAATTTTATATAAAGATATTATGACTCCGCTCCCCGCAATCGGCGTCGATGTTGAAATTAAGCCGGGGGCTGGTCCTGTTATTGCCAATCCCATTCGCTCGAAGCAAGACGTAGAAAGATTAGGCGAAATAGACCCGGAGAATGATGTTGATTACATACTTGATACGATTAAACTTTTGCGTGAACAATTGACAGTTCCGCTTATCGGGTTTAGCGGAGCGCCATTTACGCTTGCAAGTTATATGATCGAAGGCGGTTCATCACGAAACTACCACAAGACAAAAGCTTTCATGCACGGAGAGCCGGAAGCCTGGTTTATGTTAATGGATAAACTTGGCGACATGGTTATTTCTTATGTAAGAGCACAAATTAAGGCTGGGGCGCAAGCCATTCAAATTTTTGACTCTTGGGTCGGAGCGGTAAATCGGCAAGACTACCGTAAATATATGAAACCAGTAATGGAGCGTATTTTTAATGAATTAAGGGTCGAAGGAGTTCCGCTTATTATGTTCGGTGTCGGCGCGAGCCATCTGGCAGAGGAATGGGCAGACTTGCCTCTCGATGTCGTTGGATTGGACTGGCGCCTGCAAATTAAAGAAGCTCGTGAGAAAGGCATCACAAAGGCGCTGCAAGGAAATCTTGATCCTTCCTTTTTGCTTGCACCTTGGCCAGTTATTGAAGAAGAGGTTAAGCGGATCCTCGATCAAGGCATGGAACAGCCCGGTTATATCTTCAACTTAGGTCACGGTGTGTTCCCTGAAGTGAATTACAAAACATTAAAACGCTTGGCAGAATTTGTCCACGAATATACGTTACGTTAAGAGAAACGTCATGACGTTTCTCTTAACAGAAGTCGGAGGTCAGAGGCCAGACTGGTTGAAATCGGCGAAAAAGCCGATTTCCGTAAATTCAACTTCCAATTTCTAACATCTAGAACGAAAGGTATGATGGAACGATGCGAAAAATCGGATTGCTTGTGATGGCATATGGAACACCACGAAAACCGGAAGAAATAGAGCCTTATTACACTCATATCCGCCACGGGCGCAAGCCTTCTCCTGAAGCACTGCAAGATTTAACAGAACGCTATGAAGCTATCGGCGGTGTCTCACCTCTTGCAAAAATAACAGAAGAACAAGCAGAAAAACTGGAATCGGCATTAAATGAGAGAAATAGCGATGTACAGTTCAAATCTTATTTAGGTTTAAAACATATCGATCCATTCATTGAAGATGCTGTAAGCGAAATGCATAAGGATGGCATTGAAGAGGCGGTAACTCTCGTACTTGCGCCTCATTATTCGACGTTCAGCGTAAAATCGTATAACAGCAGGGCGGTTGAAGAAGCAGGAAAGCTCGGCGGACCGAAAATTCACACGATAGACAGCTGGTACAAAGAAGAAAAATTTATCGGCTACTGGGCAAGCCAAATCAAAAAGACATTTCAGGAAATCCCTGAAGCAGAAAAGGACAAAACGGTCGTCATTTTTTCGGCACACAGCTTGCCAGAAAAAATATTGCAATATGGCGATCCGTATCCTGATCAGCTGCAGGAAACAGCTGATTTGATTGCTGAAAAAGCCGGAATTCCCCATTATGCAATTGGCTGGCAAAGTGAAGGAAACACGCCAGACCCATGGATCGGTCCTGATGTGCAAGATTTGACAAGAAATTTATATGATCAAAAAGGCTATATCAACTATGTTTACTGTCCTGTCGGATTTGTAGCCGATCATTTGGAAGTTCTGTATGACAATGATTACGAGTGTAAAGTCGTCACGGACGAGCTTGGCGTGAACTACTTCAGGCCTGAAATGCCAAATGCAAAAGACGAATTTATTGATGCACTTGCAACTGTGATTGAAAAAAAATTATCGGAAATTGAGCGTGGGGAAGCATGACCGCCGAAAGAAAAAAAGTTGCGATAATCGGGGGAGGAATAACAGGCCTCTCCGCAGCTTTTTACTTATATAAAGAAGGAAATATGGATTTCACGCTATTTGAGGCTACCGATCATCTCGGCGGAAAAATTCAAACGGTAAAACACGAAGGTTTTACGATTGAAAGAGGCCCGGACTCTTTTGTTGCACGCAAAAAAAGTGCTTCAAAGCTGGCAGCCGATGTAGGGCTTGAGTCAGAACTTGTTGGCAATTATAAAGGGCAGGCATTCGTGTTGAATAATGATACGCTTTATCCCATTCCTGGCGGAGCGATTATGGGTATCCCGACAGAACTCGGACCGTTCATTGAGACGGAATTGTTTTCTGCTTCTGGAAAGGCAAGAGCAGCACTTGATTTTATTTTGCCAAGAACCGGAAGGGAAAATGAAGATCAATCACTCGGTGGCTTCTTTCGAAAACGGCTCGGAGATGAAATCGTAGAAAATTTGATTGAGCCGCTTCTTTCCGGAATTTATGCCGGCGACATTGACCGATTAAGTTTAATGTCGACCTTCCCGCAATTTTACGAAGTGGAACGAAAATATCGCAGTTTAATTTTAGGCATGAAAAAAACGACGCCTGCACCGAAAAAGCAAGAAGAAGGCGCTAAAAAACCGAGCAATTTTTTAACGTTAAAAAACGGACTTGAATCACTCGTTAAAGCAATTGAGAATGCACTTCCACCTGAATCAATACGGAAAAAAACGGCAGCTGAGTCTCTTAGGAAATACGATAAAAAGTATGAACTTCGATTATCAAGTGGAGAAAAAGAACGTTTTGATGCCGTTTTAATTACAACCCCCCATATGACAGCTAGAAAATTGCTTGAAGATTATTCGTTTATGGGCATTTTGCGTGACATTCCGACAACAACAGTGGCAAATGTTGCGATGGCGTTTGATGAAGAGAAAGTAAACCTTACGAAAGACGGTACTGGATTTGTTGTTTCACGAAATGCCAATTATACGATCACAGCATGTACGTTTACCCACAGAAAATGGCTTCATACAACGCCTAACGGGAAAGTCCTGCTTCGTACGTATGTTGGCAGGCCAGGGAATTCAGAAATCGTTGAAGCGACTGATGAAGAAATCATTGACGTGTCTTTACACGATTTAAATCGACTCATAGATATAAAAGGAAGGCCGGATTTTTATTTTGTAACGAGGTGGAGAGAAGCGATGCCACAATATACGGTCGGTCACCAATTTCGGATTCAAGCTGTAAAGGAAAATTTGGCAAAACAGCTCCCAGGAGTATTTTTGGCAGGCTCATCCTATGAAGGCGTCGGCATTCCGGATTGCATTGACCAAGGGATTGATGCAGTGAAGAAAATAACGGAATATATGAAAGGATAGAAGGAGTTTCTGATTTTTCGGAGCTCTTTTTTCTTTACTTTGTAGGAAGAATTTTTGTTATAATGAAAGAGAATTTTAAGTTTACAGAATCTTTTTTATTATAAAAAGTTAGGAGTTGTTAGATTATGGGTATGATTAACTCAATCACAGGAAAACTTGATCCATCTGAACTTGGCTGTACACTAGTGCATGAACATCTACGTACACGTTCTGAATCTGTTTTCGCCCAATTTCCACACCTATATGATGAAGAGAATGAATTTCAAAAAGCAGTTGAACAAGTAAATGCTGCAAAAGACAGAGGTGTCCAGACGATTTGTGATCCGACGGTAATGGAGCTTGGACGTGACATCCGGTTTATGGAAAAAGTAGCCGTTGCAACAGGGATGCAAATTATCGCGGCGACGGGAATCTATTCTTATCATTACATACCACCCCATTTTCAAAATAGAAGTATTGATTATATGGCGGATTTGTTTGTTAGAGATATTGAAGTTGGCGTCCAAAATACATCAATCAAAGCCGGCTTCCTTAAATGTGCAACAGACGCACAAGGCATGACGAGAGACGTTGAGAAAGTGATCCGTGCTGTTGCAAGGGCACATCACAAAACAGGCGTTCCAATCATGACCCACTCTCATCCAGCGAGCGGAACAGGGCTTATGCAGCTTGATATTTTGGAAGAAGAAGGCGTCAATCCGAACAATGTTCTCATTGGGCACTGTGGAGATACGGATGATGTTGATTATATTCTTAGAGTCATTGATCGAGGGGCATATGTTGGGATGGACCGTTACGGAATTTTGCGAATGATCGATACGGAAAGCAGGAATGAGACCGTGATTGAGCTAGCGAAAAGAGGATATGCCGACCGAATGTTTTTGTCTCAAGACTATTGTTGCACAATCGATTGGTATGAACCGGAAGCCGTAAAAAAAGTAAACCCTGATTGGTCATTTACGTTTATCTTTGATAAAATTATCCCTGAATTAAAAAGAAATGGCGTAACAGAAGAACAGATTCATACGATGATGTTCGAAAATATTAAAAGCTGGTTTGGAGGACAGGATGGAAGCAAAACTATTCACACCATACACGATAAAGGATCTTACACTGAAAAATAGAATTGTCATGTCTCCGATGTGCATGTATTCCTGCGAAAACCGCGATGGAAAAGTGATGGATTGGCATCGTATTCATTACCCGACGCGTGCGGTTGGGCAAGTAGGCCTCGTCATCGTGGAAGCGACAGCCGTAATGCCAGAGGGAAGAATCTCTGATTATGACCTCGGCATATGGAGTGACGAACATGTTGATGGATTGAAAGAACTAGTCAAACTCATTCATGCACAAGGCGCTGCCGCCGGCATTCAAATTGCTCATGCCGGCCGGAAAGCGGAAGACACCGATGAACCTCTCGCACCGTCAGCCATCCCATTTGAAGAAGGAATGAAAACACCGAAAGAAATGGCAAAAGAGGATATCGAACGGACAATTTTTGCTTTTAAAGAAGCGGCACGAAGGGCAAAAGAAGCCGGATTTGACCTCATCGAGCTCCACGGAGCGCACGGTTATTTAATTAATGAGTTTCTATCTCCATTAACGAATCAACGAACCGACGAATACGGAGGCAATGCTGAAAATCGCTATCGCTTTTTAGAAGAAGTAATTAATGCTGTTAAAGAAGAATGGGAAGGACCGCTATTTGTCCGAATCTCTGCGTCAGATTATCACGAAGAAGGAAACACACCTGATACATATGTGAACTATGCGAAAAAAATGAAGGAACAAGGCGTTGATTTAATTGATTGCAGCTCTGGTGCTGTTGTACCTGCAAAGATAAACGTCTTTCCGAGTTATCAAGTGCCTTTTGCCGACAAAATACGGAAAGAAGCAGGCATTGCAACAGGAGCAGTCGGGATGATTACAACAGGGGGACAAGCGGAAGAAATCCTTCAAAACGATCGGGCCGATCTCATTTTTGTCGGCCGTGAACTCCTAAGAAGTCCTTATTGGGCACTAACAGCAGCAAAGGAATTAAATTACAATATTCAATCACCTGTGCAATATGAGCGCGGGTGGAGAGTGACGAAGTTTTTGAAGAAGTGAATCAAAACCACCCGTGTGAACGGGTGGTTTGCTCTACGGCTGAAAGCCTTTGTTACTGGCCAGCCC